>NZ_AUBP01000001.1:0-300000 GCF_000429305.1 Desulfovibrio inopinatus DSM 10711 | reverse complement strand
GCGTGCGGAGACGCCTTGCGATTGTTTCTTAAGGTCAATGATGACGGCGTCATCGAAGACGCTTCGTTTCAGACTTTTGGTTGTGCCAGCGCCATTGCATCGAGTTCAGTGTTAACGGAACTGGTCAAAGGGAAGACCATTGAAGAAGCAAAAAAGCTGACCAATAAAGACATTGCAGACTACTTGGGCGGTCTCCCCAAAGAAAAAATGCATTGTTCGGTCATGGGACAGGAAGCCTTGGAAGCGGCGATTAAAAATTATTATGGCGAAAAAGTTGTCGCGCCGGTGTTCGAAGGCAAGCTTGTATGCAAGTGTTTCGGCGTCACCGATGTGCAGATTCGCCGCGCTATCAAGGCAAATGACCTCAAAACCGTTGAAGACGTCACCAACTTCACGAAAGCCGGCGGTGGTTGCGGTGAATGCGTCCTTGATATCGAAAAGATTCTCATGGACGTACGCGGAGAGACGACCTCGACGCCAGCCGAAGAAAAGCCACACAAAAAACTGACGAATATTCAGCGTATGACCAAAGTGACCAAAGTCATTGATGAAGAGATTCGTCCCAGTCTGCAAAAAGATGGGGGCGATATTGAACTTATCGATATCGATGGAGCCGACGTCTATGTCGCGTTACGTGGATCTTGTGTAGGCTGCCCGTCCAGTCAATTGACATTGAAGGAACTTGTGGAGCGACGTTTGCGCGAAGCCGTTGACCCCGATATTCGCATTAAGGAGAGTGTCTAATGCAGCCCATCTATCTCGATAACAACGCTACAACGATGGTTGCTCCTGAAGTCTTCGAGGAGATGGCTCCGTTTTTTACGCAACACTACGGCAACCCTTCCAGCATGCACCGGTTCGGAGGGGAAGTCGGGACTGTCCTGAATACCGCTCGACAACGTGTTGCCGATGCCTTGGGTTGTACGCCGGACGAAATCGTTTTCACATCGTGTGGCACCGAAGGTGATAACGCCGCTATCAATGCCGCGGTGACAGCAGACCTCAAAAAGCGCCATATTATCACCACACGAGTGGAACATCCGGCTGTCCTCAACTACGCCAAGCATCTTGAGACGAAAGGATATGATGTTACGTATCTCAAAGTTGACAAAGATGGTCGGCTGGACATGGAAGAATTCGAAAAAAGCTTACGCGATGACACGGCATTGGTGTCCATCATGTATGCTAACAACGAAACGGGTGTCATTTTTCCGATTCCCGAAATAGCGCAACGTTGCAAGGAACGCGGCATCCTGTGCCACACCGATGCCGTCCAGGCAGTCGGCAAAGTGCTCATTGACCTGAAAACTTTGCCCGTAGATTACCTGGTGCTCTCCGGCCATAAGATTCACGCCCCCAAAGGCGTTGGAGTCCTGTTCGTACGCAAGGGTGCGCCGTTTCGTCCCTTTATTATCGGCGGCCACCAGGAGCATGGCCGGCGCGGTGGCACAGAAAATACGGCTTCCATCATCGGCCTGGGCAAAGCTATTGAACTTGCCGTAGCGAATCTTGTTCACGAGAACACCACGGTCAAGGCGCTTCGCGACAAGCTTCAAGCCGGACTGATGGCAGCGATTCCCGAAGCGGTCATCAATGGCGACGTACCGGAACGTCTGCCCAATACGCTGTCTATCGCCTTCAAGTATATCGAAGGGGAAGCTATGCTCCTCATGCTGGATCAATTCGGAATCTGCGCCAGCTCGGGGTCGGCGTGTACATCCGGCAGTTTGGAACCGTCCCATGTCTTGCGTGCTATGGGTGTTCCGTTCACCTTTGCGCACGGCTCTCTGCGATTCTCGTTGTCGCGTTACACCTCGGAAGCGGAGATTGACACCGTTATCAAAGAATTGCCTCCTATCATCGAACGCTTGCGAGCCATGTCGCCGTTCAGACGTGAGAGCGAAGACTTCTGCTCGTGTTCCGTAGAACGCGAGACGGCGTAGGTCGCTTTTTTTGGCCTCCGGGGGCTGGGGAAGGGGAGAGAATTTTTTGAAAAAAGTTCTCTCCCCTTCCCCAGCCCCCATCCCCTCTCTCCAAAACTTTTTTCGGGGTGAGCACGCTGAGACTGGTCAACGTGTCAATAAATTGTGTATGCATAGTGCATATTCAATACATCACACAGCCAGAACCACACTCCGTGGTACAATGAGGTCTTCATGAATATTCATGCCGACATGCTCGACATCGTTGGGAAAACGCCACTTGTTTTTCTCAATCGTTTGTCCGAGGGGCTTCCCGGTCGCGTTGTTGCCAAACTGGAAAATCGTAACCCATGTTTTTCCGTAAAAGATCGAATTGCCCTCAATATGATTCGTCGTGCGGAAGAGGACGGTCAGCTCAAACCCGGCGCAACGATTGTCGAACCGACAAGTGGCAATACCGGAATCGGCCTCGCCTTTGTTTGCGCTGTTCGGGGGTATACACTTATTCTGACCATGCCCGAATCCATGTCGATCGAACGACGGACGTTGCTCAAAGGAGCTGGTGCCACAGTCGTACTGACACCAGCCAAACAGGGCATGAAGGGAGCCATCGAAAAAGCGCAGGAGATTGTAGACAATACCCCTGGCGCATTCATGCCGAGCCAGTTCGCCAATCCTGCCAACCCGGAAATACATCGTCTGACAACAGGCCTGGAAATTTGGGATGACACCAATGGCCAAGTGGCCACATTTGTCGCAGGAGTAGGAACCGGAGGAACAATCACCGGTGTGGGAACGATACTGAAACAAAACAATCCGTCTGTCCGTATTATTGCAGTAGAACCCGCGGCCTCTCCCGTACTCTCTGGCGGCCAACCCGGCCCACACCCTATTCAAGGGATCGGCGCCGGCTTTGTCCCCGAAGTGCTTGACCCTTCCATTCTCGATGAAGTCATTACGGTCGAAGGACAAGACGCTATATCCACGGCGAAACGCTTATTTCAGCAAGAAGGAATCTTGTGCGGCATTTCTTCGGGAGCCAATGCCTACGCCGCGCTCCAGGTGGCCGCACGACCTGAAATGCACGACAAACTCATTGTCTTTATCGTTTGTGATACGGGAGAACGGTATTTAAGTACGGATTTGTTTAAAGAGAATGAAGAAGAATAATCGACAAATCTACAGGAATGTCAGGGGGAGAATCCCGCCCCTGACATTCGCAATCTCAAAAATATTAAGCGCTTGAACTCTCCATGATGGAAAGCGCCTTACTTTTCGTATTTACTTATACGCCGCAATAGCAGCCTTCAGGACCTTCATTGCTTCGTCCTTCCCTGCAAACCCTTTGGACTCCATTTCGCCCGGTCCCTTGTAGCTGCTGAACCAGATTTCCACGATATCCAACACCCCCGGAAACTGTTTTTTCATTTCTTCGATAGAATTAACCGAAGCTAACGGGCTGTCAGACAGTACGGCAACAAGCTTATCGTCCTGTTCGCCGCCATCAAGCAGTTTAAGCACACCGATAAGTTTCGCTTTGACCACCGATCCACGAGGAACAGCTTCACCGAGAACAAGAACATCCAAAGGATCACCATCGCCTCCCTCACTTTTGGGAAGGATCGTTTTCGGGATCATACCGTAGTTTCCGGGATATCCCAAAAACTTGACGACGCGAGGTTTCCCTTTTTTAAACTCCCACTTCATAACGCCTTCAGGCTTCACAACTTCCCATTTGGCGTTGGTCCCTGTAGGAATTTCAATGACGGCGTTAATCGTTCCATCTGCATTCAAAGGATCATACCCATCAAGAAAACTTTTCTCTCCAGCAATGGTGTACTCGTCAACAATTGTCACTCCAGGCGCAACATCCATGGCCCAGGCTGGAAGGGCAAAAAAGCAAGCCAAAATCGACACCGCAAAAATCACATTTTTCATCACATCTGCTCCTCATAGAAAATAATAATTATGCAGATTTGTGACTGAAATGAGTTACAACCTCATGGCATTTCAACGAAAAATTTGGTTTCAAAATGATATACAAATTTCTGTAAAGGAAAAAGGGACAGGCGCATTTCTCGCCTCTAGTCATCATACAGAAACCGCGGTAAGAATCGGCATGCGCCTCAACGTAGTCGCCGTTGTCACTCGTCCCACCGATTTCCGGTTGTATAACACCCAGCGCAGGCATATTCCATGAGAGAAGTGTGTAAATTTATTACTGGTTTCAATAGCTTTCGTGATGAGTATTTTTGTAGAGAGAACTCCCCTTTTCAAAAGCTCCGAAAATCCCAAACCCCGACAACGATGGTTATCGCATGCAGTGACTCACGAACCGATCCATCATTAATCATGCAGTGTGAACCCGGTGAAATCTTTGTGGTCCGTAACATTGCCAACATCGTCCCCCCCTACGAGCCCGATGCCGGATACCACGGGGTTTCGGCGGCAATCGAATATGCTGTCAAAGCCTTAAAAGTTCGGAACATCATTGTACTTGGTCATAGTTCATGTGGGGGCATCCGGGCTCTCATGGAAAGCAAAAGTGAGCAAGAACATAAGCACGAATTCGTCAACAAATGGCTCTCGGCACTTCACCAAGTGCGCGACAAAGTACTTGCCCACTTTACTAGCGTAACGGACAAGTCATGCATTGCCTGCGAGATGGCTGGCATTCTCCATTCCATGGAAAACCTCATGACATTTCCGTGGATTTCCAAGCAAGTCAAAGCCGGAGAACTCGATATCCATGGCTGGTACTTTAATATGGAGTCCGGCCAACTTCTGAGCTACCTGCATCAAACCAAAACATTTGAGCCTCTGACGTCGCCTTGTGCTCAGTATGAACCAGCACCAAACACTGTAGATCAAGCGTAATTATATGAAATACGTTCATACGAACATCGTTGCCAAAGACTGGAAGCGGTTGGCTCGTTTCTATCAAGAGGTCTTCGGTTGTGTGCCCGTTCCACCGGAACGCGACCTCTCGGGAGATTGGCTTGACGACTTGACCGGTCTGAAAAACAGCCACCTCCGTGGCGTCCACCTTCGTCTTCCCGGATATGGCGACGACGGACCGACATTGGAAATATTCCAATATGATGTCATGACAGCTCGCCCCGACTATGCTCCAAACACCCCTGGATTCACACATCTCGCCTTCCTGGTCGATGACGTGGCGCAGACGGCCGAAGAGTGTTTCCGGCATGGAGCAACCTCCGTTGGCGAACGCGTTATTCGGAAGTATCCCGGAGGAAAAACCCTTATTGCCTGGTATTTGGCTGATCCCGAAGGCAACATGTTGGAACTGCAAACGTGGGCAGAACCTAATGACATATCGTAACCACATTTTCACTTTTAAAGGATAAAATCATGTTTCTTATCTCGTTGACTTACACTCACCCCCTCGAAGAAGTTGATGCATTGCTTGCCGCACATAGCGCATTTCTCCAAAAGCATTATGACGCGAAGAAATTTCTTTTTTCCGGACGGAAAATCCCTCGTTCCGGAGGACTCATCGTATGCAAAGCCGATTCTCGCGAAGAAGTCGAAGCGATCATTGCTCAAGACCCCTTCCAAGACGTCGCAGCCTATGAAATCATCGAATTTTCACCCACCATGGCCGCTCCGGAACTTGCTCCTTTCCTGTTGGATGCATAGATTTTTTACTTCAGCCTGATGCCATGGGGACTTCCACGGCGTCAGGCCGTTGTTTTTGCTATTCGCCTTCCTGGTCAGACAATAACCAACAAAATCCGTTGCACAATATTCTGCTTAGGTGGTGCGGTCTTCTTCACATATCGTGCAGAATATAAAACGGGCCGACACAATCTGCTTGCCGGCCCGTTGTATAGTACGCTGAATGTATTTTTCCGCTCTCGTTCACGATTTCGACATAGCTAATCGCCCCGCCAGATACGTCTTGTCCACCACACGATCGTTGCCAAGCATCATCAACACGAACAGCGTATCCTGCAATGATTTAGCTCGTGCCATACGATAGCGCAAAAGTGGCGTTGCACTGAGATCAAGTACGATAAAATCGGCTTCCTTGCCGGGCGAGAAATTCCCGATAGCCGTATCCAGAGAGAGGGCTTTAGCCGTACCCAACGTCACGAGATAGAAGCCTTGAAAAGGAGAGAGTTTTGTTTCAGCGCGCAATGCGGTGACTTTATATCCTTCACACAGGACTTCTAACATGGAGAATGTCGTGGAAGCGCATAAGTCCGTTGCCAATGCAATGTTGACGCCATATCGCTTGGCGCGGACCAGATCGAAAATCCCGCTTCCAAGAAACGAATTGGAATCCGGACACCAACACGCCACCGATCCAGTTTCGGCCATGCGTTCAAATTCACGGTCGGACAAGTGGATACAATGGCCAAACAATGTCTTCTCACCAAGTATACCGTACTGATCGTACGCATCCAAATAGTCCAACGACTCGGGGTACAATCGACGAACAAGATCCACTTCATGAATATTTTCAGACAAATGCGTTTGGACATAGACGTCCGGAAATTCTTGCTTGATCTTGACGGCAGCTCGCATTTCTTCCGGTGAACAGGCCGGCAAAAAGCGAGGTGTCACGCCATATTGCAACCGTCCCTTTCCATGCCATTTCTCAATCAAGGTTTTCGAGTCATCATACGCAGACTGCGCATTGTCGAGCGTCCCTTCGGGGGCGTCTTGATCCATTAAGGTTTTGCCGGCAATAACCCGCATATTTCGGGCATAGGCTTGCTCAAATAAATTATCCGTTGCAAGCATATGCGACGAGGAATACATGGCCGCCGTTGTCGTGCCGTTGCGCAACAATTCGTCCAGAAAAAAGGCATTACCGACTTCAGCATATGCAGGATCGGCGAAATGGGCTTCTTCCGGAAAAATGTATCCGTGCAGCCATTCGAGAAGCTCTTCTCCATATCCGGCAATGGCGCCCGGCTGAGGGGCATGGCAATGAGCGTCAAGAAAACCGGGCATAATGAGTCCTGCTCCATGCGGAACAGGAGAGACATCCTTGGGCAATTGCCCCATCAACGCATCCGCTGGACCAACAGCTTTAACGATGCCGTCTTCAATGATGAGAAGCCCATCTCCAAAATATTCATACTTCTCCGCCGCGGTTTGCAACGTGGCGTCATCTTTGAAATGAAAAATAGCTCCTCGATGTGCATTGATTTCCGACATGCAAACCTCCTCGCTCACGAATTGTCCGCTGTTTGAGATTCCGCTTGATTGCGGTCTGTCATAATTTCCAACCACACATTCATAACAGCAAGGCTCATCAAATTGATTGTTGTGGCAAGAAGCCACAGTACCAACCCCCATGGAGGAAGAAGTTGTACCCACCCCGACCACAACACAAAGCAAATAATACTGAAGGAGAAGAACGTATCGATCGACATGAGAAGATTTTTCCGTCCCCAATAGTGGCCTATTTGTCCAAAAAGACAAAATTGCGTAGGAGGATCAGGATGTCCGAGGACTTCCAGGCTCGCTCGCAGAAAGTTCATGATCAAATCAAGCAAGGCCCATAGCAGAAATGCAGTTCCTGCCATCATAAACCCATTTATTACTAATAAATACCCAAAGAGGCCTTTAAAGAGACAAAACGGTACACCAATAGTCAGAGAAAGAAAGACGGAAGTTTTAAAAAATTGCCCTGTTTCTTTCGGCACGATCGCCCCCTAAATTGAATACGTAAATTCTATGATATTTTCTCCGTTAGAGTATGACGACACCAATGTCAACGCACACCAATGAAATCAGCAATAAATAAAATTCAACAACATATAACTATCATTCACATTTTGGGGGAACAACATCTACAAAAGAGAAAACAACATCCCTCAAAAACACGCAACAGTGGCATCAAGAAACCTGTATATTACAAAGAATCCGCAGATTTCATAGAAATTCTGGTTTTTTTGACAGCCCATACTCACAAGAACAAAGTTTACATATGAAAAAGCATACGTCGTATTGCTTGATGAATATGCAGATTGGGAAATCGGCTATGCCCTTGCAGAACTACACCGTTTGGGAAATATTGAAATTGTGACTGTTGGCTTTTCTGAACAGCCTGTCACCTCCATGGGAGGCCTTCTTATCCACCCCCATATCGTGCTGTCTCAGGTTGCCCCCAGCCAAGCGTTGCTGTTCCTTCTTTCTGGTGGCTCCCTGTGGGAACAAGAGTATCCGTGTGAAACAATCCACATGCTGGAACACCATGCCGTTCCCATTGCGGCTATTTGCGCAGCAACAACTGTGCTCGGTCATGCCGGGCTGTTTGCGAACAGGAAGCATACCTCGAATTCTTTACGGTACATCGAAAAGCTCGTTCCATCATATGCAAGCCATGCGATGTATTGCGACGCGCTTGCAGTGACAGACAAGAATATTATTACCGCAAGTGGATTGGGGAGTGTCGATTTTACACTGAACATCCTGACGCTACTCAATATTGCAACGCCGAAAATCCGGAAGATGTGGTACAAAGCATTTAAATTCGGAGAATATCCCAAAGACATCGACGAGAATGCCTAATCCTATATATATTGGAACCGTGGGACTCTTTCCCCTTAGTTCAGAACGTTTTCGACATGCTCTTCTCTAATAGGCAAGAAAAGACGTTTATGGGCTGTGCTCTCCTGTTTCAATCCACAACGGCAACTCGCATGTTCCCCGAGGAGAAAGTGTATATATCCCCCGGTCAACACGCTCGAACCATCCGTATACATTGCTATACAGAATATTCCTGGTTTTGGGCTCGTCCAAGGCATGCGCTATAGATGACGCTTTTGAAGGGCCGTGATGCGCAAGAAACTGCGCAATCGCCACAGCCTTCTGTCTATAGGCCGTCACAATACCCCGCTTCTTTTGTGCTCCCCCCATATTGGGGTCACCCACCCTATGGCTGAACTCTTTGAGTAAGCGTTGCTCGCGAACAGTGGATTTGCGAGGGGTGTATGGACCAGGATCAAGCAGAACTGTGACACCATCGTCCAAATCTTCCGGATTGATCACAAGAAGGCCGAGGCCAAGCATCCTCAAAAGTTTGAGGACATGTTTTCGCCGCCGTTTTATCAACGTCGAGTTGAAGGGAATGCCAATATATACATGAGGGCTCACCGCTAATCTGTCCACGGCCTGCAGCACGACATCCAGACGAAGTGAACACTTCAGCTCTATAACAAGAGGTGGCTCGTCTCCTCGCAGAGCAACGACATCACAATCCATAACCTCTGACTTCACTTCGTAGTGCTGCCCTTCGAGAAATCGCTTTAACGGAGGATAGAGATCTGTCTCTTTCATTACAGAATGGTATCGTTTTGTACGTTCATATCTGGATCACTTTTACATCGTAGGTTGAAAATACGAACGTCAACGCATTCCTACATCTCTCGATTTATTTTTTCCAATATCAAGGACAACGTCTCCCGCTCCTCTTCCGTCAAGCAGGCGGTTGCATCGTTGGTGAGTTTGAGATGGAGTTCATCATGTTGATGAAATTTTTCACGTCCGCTATCGGTCAATTCCACAAAGATGGAACGCCGGTCCGTATCATGGGGCCGACGACGAACAAGAGCATTCTTTTCCAACCGATCCACCATGACGGTTAATGTTCCTGTTGTCACTCCCATACGTTCAGCCAATTCCTTCATGCGAAGCGGACCATGAATCCCAAGAATCTCAAGTGTGTGCATCTGTGGAAGTGTCAAGCCCTCATCACGGACCACGGCATGCTCCCATGAAGATAACTTCTCGAAAAATTCTACAATGTGATGCGTAAGACGACGAATATCCTCCACAAAATACTCCTCTTCAGCTCGATGGCATGACACAATACGGCCGCTTTTATTCACGCAACGCAGCACGCTGTACCGGTCGACATGTCTCGACATCGTGCTGCAACGTCAATCATGTTCATGCTGTGTTGCTTTGTTGGTATCAGGCGGTCGCTGCCGTGAAAAAATCGGCATATAACGAGTAGACACCAAAAAATATAGTCAGCACACCGACGGTACGCATGATGAGCGGCTCAACCCATGGGCTCTGCAACCGGCGCATCAACCCCGTCACTCTATAAATTCCGTAAATCACGGCAGCCAACGAAATCGCTGTTCCCACCGCATAGGCAGAAAATACCGCCAAGGACATCGGAACACTCTGTGAATCGATTGCATATGAATACATCAGCGCCACGGTCGGGCATGGCACGATCATATTGACAAACCCGACAAGTGCAAGTCCCCAAACCGTCGATACCCGTGAAGATAAACCCGGAATACGCACTCCATGCGCATGATCGTGATCATGATCGTCATGATGACAACAGTGGTGATCATATTCATCATGATGGTGGTCGTGGTCGTGATGATGGTCATCATGAGCATGGCAACCACATCCTTCATGATCATGCGAATGAAGGAGGTGTGGTTTAACAAGGAGAATAACACCAAGACCGATCACAATTCCCGCCGTCGCAATATCCGCGACAAACCGCATGGAATCCGGCAAGCCAGTCGATAATGCCCCAAGAATCGCCCCTATAGCCAAGCATCCTAATGTCGTACCACTAATAAATGCCGTCGTCAGAGCGAATACCCGTTTTCCCTGTTTGTCTCCCGCCACAAAAGGCGCCAAGACCAACCAGGAATGACCGCAAGGGTTCACGCCATGAACCAGCCCCAGTACAAGGCTCGACTGCAACGCAACCCAAAAGACATTGTGAGTAACCATGCTCTCTCCTTTAATTTAGTTTGAATATCAAGAAGAACTGCCACCATTTATTTTGAGTGTCAAGATAAGCGACAATCAAACGAGACATCCAGGAAAAATTTTCTTGGATTAAATTTTGCTTGCGAAAAGAAACAAGTTGTTTTGCCCGGCAGAACCGGTTTCACCACAATTCACGAAGCAAGGAGAGACGCATGGATATTCAATTCGTGGTCGGGGGAAATCTTCTTCCTTACCAGACGCAAGCCACCGATGCAGAAAAGGTGGGCCAAACGGCAGCAATCGAAAAGTCTGCAGAAGGTCAATCCGAAAACGGTGGTACATCATACGGAGGAGATCAAGTCAGCATCTCCGAAGAAGGTCGCCAAATGTCGGCAACCGTTGATCGCCGTACTTTGGAAGATGATCGCGAACAGGAAAAAAGTGAAAAAGAACAACGTATTCAAGAGATCAAGGATCGTATCGAAGAAATCCAGCAAGAGATGAGCGAGATAGCCAAAGACGAGACCTTGACCGAAAAAGAAAAACAGACTCAAACCCAAGCGCTGACCCAAGAACTGCTCCAACTCAACAATGAACTTGGAAAATTACGATCCAGTTCAGGCCAGGACGGTCGAGGTACCCGTGCCGAGGGGATGGCAAACAGCCTGACATAATACCACGCATTGAGGTCGGATTATGTGCGATTGTAGCACGTAGAAATCATGATTTGGGAATATTTACGCCATTATAAAAAGGAAACAGGCGAATTATGCTACGAAATGATGTAAAAAAATGCTGATCACAATACGCCGCGCGACCACCCTCAAAAAAAACACCCCCACAATTGCTTGTGGAGGTGTTCCCCATGCATATGGTATTTGGGGATGGACCATATTTACGCATGGTGTTTTCGCGTCGAATATTAGTGTCCGCCGCAGGAATCTCCCCCGCCACAGGTGTTCTGGACGGTAAAGGGAATAAGAGAGCCACTCAGCAGCGCATTGACAGCCTCGGTCACATTCTGGCTATTGGCACCATAATACACCGTAATACCAACTTCTTGAAAACCCATAAGCGGACGCATGCCCATGCCGCCAGCGATGAGCAGCTTGACTCCGTTTTGGGCAAGATGGTTTACCGGTCCCATGCATCCACCATGTTCATGGGGGACATTTTCAAGGGTACGAACGGAAACCACTTCATTGTTGGCCACATCGACCAGCGTGTAGCACTCGCAGTGCCCAAAGTGGGCATCCAGAGGAGCTTCGAGACCGCCCGGTTGTTTGGACGGCATGGCAACAGTTATCGTGTCCACAGAGTTCTCCTTGTCGAATGGCGGATTCACTCCGCCTGGGCTAAAGGTACAAAGATTCTCAAACCGACGATGTTGCGGTTTGCGGTTTATGAAATTGGACAATGCGCTCGAAAATACGGCGTATGTCCTGACCGATAGTATTGTCTGCCTCCTGCCCGACCATTTCGGTGACGGCCTTACGCTGCACCATGGCCTGAGTAAAAATCGGATCATGAGGCAATCGACCGAACACGGTGATTCCATGTTCACGACAATATGCTTCTATGCGATCTTCATATTCGGTACTGAGATCATATTTATTAATCACAACTCCGCAGGTTATTCGAAAATGCAGACACAATTTGGCAACCCGCTGTAAGTCATGCAGTCCCGACGGGGTTGGTTCCGTGACAAGCACAGCCAAGTCGGCACGCGCCAACGAGCTGATAACCGGGCACCCAATGCCAGGTGCGCCATCGGCAATAATAAGCTCGGCATGACGCTGTTCAGCTAAATCCCGTGCCTGATTTTTCAATAACGTCACGAGCTTCCCTGAGTTTTCCTCTCCGGGAAACAATCGTGCATGGACCATCGGTCCAAACCGTGTGTCGGAAATCCACCACTCCCCACAATGCTTTTCCGGAAATTCGATAGCTTGAACCGGGCAAAGGACCACACATGATTTGCACCCCTCGCATCGAGTCGGGTCGATGATCATTTGACCATTATCGTCTTTAATGGCTCCGAAATGGCAAATGTCAAGGCATTGCCCACACGCCGTGCAAAGCGTTTGATCAATGAGAGCTTCATTCCCCGAAACAAACTCTCTGGTTTGCTCAGCTTTTGGATCAAGCAAGATATGAAGGTCCGGAGCATCTACATCAAGATCGCAGACAACGGCATCTTCAGCCAAATGAGCAAACGCTGCGCTCAGGCTTGTTTTTCCGGCACCGCCTTTTCCGCTGAGAACGACAATCTCACGCATGAACCGGCTCCTTCTCAGACACGGCCTGAATCAGTCCGGTACGAATCTGTTCAAAAACCGGTGCCAGCTGCGTCTTCGCCAGAGAAACAATCTCACCACGCGCATAGGCTTCGGCAACCACACGACTATTTTCGATTTCAGCCAGAATAGGCACATTGCGCTCGCGACAAATCCCGTACACTTCATCATCTCCGAGTCCAGCCCGGTTAATGACAGCAAAAAGCGGTTTACCGAGTGGCAAAAAGGCATCCAGGGCTAAGCTGAAATCATACGCACCAAATGGCGTTGGCTCTGTAACAAGAACGACGGCGTCAGCATCACGAACCGCGGCGACTGCCGGACAACTTACCCCCGGAGGGGCGTCTATGATCACATCCGCCTGGTTCTCTCGACTCACCGCCGTAAGACGCTCTTTCACGACACGCATCAATGGCGGACTCATGGCTTCACCGATTCGTAACCGTCCCGTAAGGCATGTAATATCGCCGGCATGACCATATTCGATGACGCCGAGTTCCCGAGTCCCGACAGATAACGCTCCCTCAGGGCACACACGAAAACATCCGCCGCAACCGTGGCACATTTCAGCGAACACCATAGGCGTGTCCCCTAAAATGACTATCGCTTTAAACTGGCACAGTTCAACGCATGCGCGGCAGCGCGTACAACGAGCTTCGTCAACAACCGGCACATCAAGATGGACGGTTTCAACGTTATCCTGCTCGGGATGAAGAAAAAGGTGGAGATTGGGTTCCTCAACATCAAGGTCGACAGCCACCACAGGCTTTGGCCATGTGGCAACGAGCCCGGATGAAATCGTCGTTTTCCCGGTCCCACCTTTTCCGCTGGCAATAGCTATAATCATAATACTAACGGTTCGGGGCCGCGGCCGCTTCTACCTGACCTGCGAGATACTTATCCACGGCTTCACGGACAGTGCCACCATCAAGCTCCTGCCCGACGATAAGACCGGCGGCACTCAAAGCGGAAAACGCCTTCGGTCCAACAAAGCCCGTCAAGACGACTCCGGCGCCAGCCGAAGCAACCGCTTCGGCAGCAGCAATACCGGCTCCACTCGATCTGGCCTGGCTGGCCCCATTATCAACATATTCCGTCATCATGGTTTCGGGATCGACAATCACAAAGCCGGCAGCCCGGCCAAAACGAGGATCAACTTTATCATCAAGGCCCGGGCCTTCACTGGTCACAGCAATCTTGGTCATTTTTGACTCCGTTCCACCGACGGCCGGCCCGGACCCATGGGGACAAGTCCGGGACCGACTCGCGGCTGGGTGGATGGGGTAAGGGTAATTGCATGGTATGTAAGGAGCATTGTCCACCTGGTAGTGACCGCCTTCAATACGAATAGCGTATCCTTCCACCAGAGCTTCCGTAACAACACAACGCGCTTCCGTCAGGATTCGACCAAATGTATGTCGCGATACGCCCATACGAGAGGCCGCCTCCTCCATCGTCAAGTTGTCGAGATCGGCAAGCCGCATCGCCTCAAGTCCTTCGAGCGGCAAACACAAATCACACAACGCGGTGAGAGGAACTCCCCGTGGCTTGAAATAGGTCACGTTTGGGGTTGATTCTATGCGTCTGACCTTCTTCAATCGCGCCATGGCTCTCCCTACATGTAATGCTCAAACGAGCAAATATGCCCGCACGAATCCACTGTCAACTATTTCCCTACGAACGGTACGCATTCGCATCGGGCAAAGCCGATTGCTCACGCTGACACGATCCATCACGACGGCGACGGCGTAACACCATACCGCCCCACCGTGAAGCAAACGCACTTCTTCGACGATTGCCGCCGAACCATCCTGCACGATCAGGATCTTGTCCCTGATTGCCAGGACCACCTTGTTGCCCTTGACGACAAGCACCCTGTCCCTGACCGAGACCTTGTCCCTGCCCGGCTCCTCGGCCGCAACCTTGACCTTGGCCACGTCCCTGACCTTGGCCACGACCTTTACCTTGTCCCTGACCGCATCCGCGGCCTTGCCCTCGACCTTGTTGACCAGGGGCGAAATTCCATCGTGTCCATCGATTATTCATCACGTCCTCCCTGTGTACCAGGTTCACGTCGTCTTCGGCTCCGCCTGGGACAACATCCCGGCCGGACCGGCGGACAACGTTTGACGCCATCGTCAACATCCTCATCGTTCGTGGGGCTTGAGCGATCCGAGACATCGCATTCCGAGGCGTCATCGCGGAGAACATATTGCCCTCCTTCGATGCGAATTGCCCATCCTCTTGCCAGTGCGCGGGCTACAAGCGTACGCCCTTCGGCAAGAATACGGTTGAGTGTGGGACGAGACACATCCATCCGTTCGGCAGCCTCTTCCTGCGACAGTCCCAGATCGTCAACAAGCCGTATCGCCTCGAACGCCTCCACAGGCAGGCTCACTCCCCGCAACCGCGTCAGCGGCACTCCCTGCGGCTTGTAAAAACCCACCTGCGGCATTCGCTCTACCATCCGACACTTCCGTCGACGTCCCAAGGCGACCTCCTCATTTTGAACTTATGCTCAAAATAATCATTCTCCATACTCTGTCAACGTAAAATATGGGGACAGGCGAATTATGTTGACATCAACGACACTCCCTTTTATCCTTTCTAAAACAGATCATGATTTGAGGTGATTATGCCACGCGCCCCACGTTTACTTCTCGAAGACCGCCCTGCGGTGTATCATGTCATGTCGCGTACCGCGTTAGATGGATATCCCTTCGATGCACTCGATAAAGACCGTCTTCTGGCAATCATTCGCGCTTTTGCTGCAGTATACTTCTGCGAGATTCTTGGATTCGCACTGATGGGAAATCATTTCCATCTTCTTGTGCGCATGACACCGGCGCATCTCGTGAGCGACGAGAATATCAGCCAACATTTTCGCGATCGCTATGGTGATGAAATGCACCTCAGTCCAGGCAAAATCGAATCTTTGCGCGGCAAATGGACTAGTTTGTCCGAGTTCATGCGCGAAGTGAAGCAAACATTCTCCAGACATTACAATACACGCCACAATCGACGAGGAACGCTGTGGGGAGAACGCTTCAAAAGCGTTCTGGTGGAAGACGGACGGACGTTGATCAACTGCTTGACGTATATTGATCTCAACCCCGTGCGGGCCGGTTTGGCCAAACGTCCCGAAGACTACCGATGGTGCTCTCTCGGCTATCACCTACAAACGAACAATAACAATAATTTACTCTCTCTCGACTTCGGCCTCGTTGATTGGGATATTTCCGAACCTGCAGAACGCCTCACACTGTATCGACAATTTCTGTATGAAACCGGCGCTATCCCTTCATCCAAAGGGATGTCGATACGAGCCGACCGAGTTGAACGCGCTCAACAAGCTGGATATGAATACTCACGTGCCGATCGGTTTATGCTTCGAACACGCTGGTTCACCGACTCCGGCATCATCGGTTCGAAAGCGTTTGTCGAAAAAACAGCTAAACGCCTCGGTCTCCCTGGTGCTGGACATCGTTCTGCCAAAAACGTCTCGGAACTTGATATGTACTCGCTCAAACGGTTGTCAGAATATTAGCAACCACAACTCCCCTCCATATATTTCTGGGCACGCACCGCGGCTCATCCGATTCCTCTTTCTGTGATCTCGCACGAAGCTATCGCGACAGCTACTGTTCTTGATTCCTCGTCTTTTTCTTGAAGAAAGGCCCTCTCGGCAAACCTATTCTCATTTCTTTCTACGCCCTCACGTAACTCGATCCCCGCGAGCATCATTCCTTTCATTTTATAACATAATTCGCCTGTCCCTTTTTTTCATGAGACCGCTGAGCGGTCCTTATAACTTCATACTTCTGAAACAATATTCACTTCGCGAATATTCGTGACGTCTTCTGTTTGTTCGCTTGCTTCCCATATTGTCGGAGGGGGACCGAGGTCTTTTTGAGCGCGAGTTATTCCCATTTTAAAGGCCTTTTTGTTAACTTCGATAATCTTGGCCGGCAGGGCGTCCGTTAATGCTTGGCGCATGACATTTGCTTTGGCAAATGGCAGCAGATGCGACAACGCGCCGAGAACAATTGTATTCATCGCCTGAGGCAATTTAAGTTTAGTGGTGGCCATTTCCGTAAATGGTAATCCCAAATAGTACGAGGTCGGTACCTGTTTGACCAAGCCCGAATCCACTAACAGCACGCCTCCTTTCTTCATATCAGAATAATAAGCGTTACAAGCATCTTGCGATAAGGCCACGAGCAAATCGAGCTTTTCCGTTTTGGGGTAGCTTATCGCGAGAGAACTCACGACCAGATCGGTTCGACTTGCTCCGCCACGCGCTTCCGGTCCATAGCTCTGGGTTTGGGTGACGTTATACCCATGACCAAGCGCTAGACCGGTCCCCAGTATCTTCCCGAGCGTGATGACGCCTTGCCCGCCCGTTCCGGACAATCGAATCTCAAAACGTTTCAAAAACGGAAGCTTATTTGACGGTTTCATGAAGCCTCTCCTTCACACGTTCCGCCATCGCGGCATAGCGTTCTTCTAAACCCGGTTTCTGCTTATCCATAAAAACACCTATCGGAATACGGCCCGCCCTTTTTTCTTCAGACGCCTCTCTCCAGGCCTCGATCGGCATGGCCGTTGACTTGAGCCATTTGTACATATCAACGACATTCTTGAATTTATTTTTACGACCATACTGTGTAAAACAGGGAGTCAGTACTTCCACGAGACTAAACCCCGGATTGCCTAACGCTGTCACGAGCAAGCTGTCTAAAAGCGTGCCGTGAAACGCAGTACTTCGTGACACAAAATTTCCTCCGGCTGCGCCGATCAACTCGGCAATATCGAACGCGCCTTCAAGCTGACCGTTGGGTGTCGTCATGGTGAAATCATCTTCCGGCGTCGTCGATGAACACTGCCCACCGGTCATACCGTAAATCCAGTTGTTCAGCACGATGACGGTCAAACCAATGTTCCGACGTGCAGCATGGATGAGGTGGTTACCACCAATGGAAATAGCATCTCCATCGCCCATTACCACGATAACCTTGAGCTTGGGATTCGCCATTTTAATTCCAGTCGCCACGGTCAATGCCCGTCCATGAACCGTATGGACGGTATTAAAATCCACATATACGGCCAGCCGTCCGGAACATCCGATCCCGGCCACCACCACAACGTCATTTTTCGGAAGACCTTTTTCATGCACACTCCGAATAAGCGAGCCCAAAGCAATACCATGTCCACACCCAGGACAAAACAGGTGGGGAAATTTCTTATTGTGCCTCAAATAGTCATGTATCAGCTGGGTGACTTTAGCCATGTCGTCCCCCTTATTGTAAAAACTTCAGGATTTGCGACGGAGTAATAAGCCGACCGTCGATACGGTTGATTGTCCGAACGCGGGCTCCCCCATTATTCACTCGCTTCACCTCGCGCGAAATCTGTCCCATATTCAGCTCAGGAACAATAATGGTTTTGGCTGTGCGCATAAGTCGTTCCACGGCCTTTCGGGGAAAAGGATACAACGTTTTCAGCTTGAGCAACCCAGCGTTCACGCCGGCTTCGCGGGCCTGAGCCACGGCAAGTTCCGCCGATCGGGCGACCGATCCATAGGCCACCACCGCGACGTCCGCGTCGTCTGTACTCACCGTTTCGGTTATCTGCACGGTTCCATAATCCTGGTCGATTTTCCGAAAGAGCCGCAACATCCCAGCCTCGACCTCTTCTGGTCGTTGTGTTGGGAATCCGAGGTTATCATGCGCTAGACCGGTCACATGGAACCGATATCCCGATCCGATGGCTGGCATCGGCGGAACACCGCGTACAGTTTCTTCAAACGGCTTGTACCATTCAGGTGGAACCGATGGAACAATACGCGTGACAATCTCGACATCATCCGCTGTCGGCAGCGTAATCTTCTCACGCGTATGTGCTGTCACTTCGTCGAGAAGCAAAATAACGGGCGTTCGAAATCGCTCGGCCATATTAAACGCCGTCAACGTCATCTCCAAGCATTCGGCAACGCTCCCGGCCGAGAGAACAATAATAGGATGATCGCCATGCGTTCCCCAACGTGCTTGCTGTACATCGCCTTGCGCTGGTGATGTTGGAAGTCCGGTACTTGGCCCTCCGCGCATCACATTAACAATCACAAGCGGCGCTTCAATCATACAGGCATACCCGATAAGTTCTTGCATCAGGGAAAATCCCGGTCCCGAGGTGGCCGTCATGACCTTACGGCCGGCCAATGACGCACCAATGCATGCACCAATGCCTGCTATCTCGTCTTCCATCTGTAAAAAAACACCGTTTTCAATTTCAGGAAGACGCTTGGCCATTCCCTCCATGATCTCTGAGGAGGGGGTAATCGGATACCCCGCATAAAATCGACAGCCAGCGAGCAGCGCGCCTTCCACCACGGCCTCATTTCCCTGAATGAACACTTCTCGTTTTTTGGGAGGACGCCGTCTCCCGTTTCCAGATGATTTACGAGAAGATGCAGTACGTGATGTATCGTGAACAGCCTTCGCGTCTGTCGCTTCAATCGACGGCGTCGATTCTGTGTTGACGGACGCGACTTCTGCCTGTTTATCACGGGGGGTCGGCGTTTCACTCATACCGTTCTCCATTGGTTGCCGCCTCTGTTTCACGCAAAACTGTGGCTCCAGCGGGCTCTTCATCGCGGGGTTCGATGGATATGGCAAAATCCGGGCAATGCATTTCACAGAATCCACAATTGATACATTCGTCCTCACGAACAACCCTGGCCTTTCCGTTGGGGCCGAGTTCGATAGCTTTGACTGGACAGAACGCTGCACAAATACCACATCCCTTACACCAGTCGGGATAAATAACGACTCTGGTCTGACCTTTTTTCTTCATAATATAGAGGGGATAGTGTTGAGCGCCAAACCATGGCACTTTTTCCGGTCGTCACCATGGTCTTTTCGGTTTACGCCGGAAATCTACAGTCACTTTTCAAAAGCGACGCACTGGCCAGTGTAATAACGCGTCTATACGCTTTCACTTGCAATTAAACAATTCGAATTACAGAATATGACGCGAGATTCAATCAGCGTCAAGGCCACACACGACTATTTCTTGCATGTAATATATTCCACATATTATATTGCAATACGAAAGATAAACATTTACGTTAAAAAATACACATAGGAATCTGGCCAAAACAACCAGCATTCTGCAGACAGACCATTCAAAACACAGACGATGTCTTGACAAAGCGATAATTATTGTCAACAATTCGACGCTTTCGTAACATCGTTTAATAGCGGTGCCATCCACTACAAATTGCTGGCACACATAAAATTATGCGCAAGGACCGTTTCGCATGGCCATGATCGAATTTCACAATGTGAACAAGTGGTACGGGGATTTTCATGTCCTCAAGGATATCAACGAAGAAGTCGAACAAGGTGAAGTCTTGGTCATATGCGGTCCGAGCGGTTCAGGAAAAAGCACCCTCATCCGGTGTGTCAACCGACTCGAAGAATACCAGAAAGGTCACATCCTTATTGAGGGTGTCGACCTGCACTCGCCCACCGTGGATGTCAACGACCTGCGTTCGCGCATTGGTATCGTTTTTCAGCAGTTCAATCTGTACCCACACCTCACTGTTCGCAAGAACATCACGCTGGCTCCCATCAAAGTTAAAAAGGAAAACCCCAAGGATGTGGACGCACGAGCCATGGCGTTGCTCGAACGAGTAGGTATCCATGACCAAGCCGACAAATATCCGGCCGAGTTGTCCGGCGGTCAGCAACAGCGTGTCGCGATTGCCCGTGCCCTGGCCATGCAGCCCAAGATCATGTTATTTGACGAACCGACATCTGCCCTTGACCCAGAAATGATCAACGAAGTGTTGAATGTCATGAAAGATCTGGCTCGGGAGGGCATGACCATGCTTTGCGTCACCCACGAAATGGGGTTTGCGCGCGAAGTCGCCGATCGCGTTATTTTTATGGACTACGGCCAAATTCTTGAAGAAGGCCCACCTGAAGAATTCTTCAAGAACCCCAAACACGAGCGGACGCAGCTTTTTCTCAAGGAAATCCTCTAGCGAGATTTTTCCCCCAAAGAGATGTGCCAAAAACGGCAAAAAATACAAACTCGGAGGTCCATATGAAAAAACTGGCGCTGATGCTGACTATGTTCTGCCTTATCCTTGCCATGGCCATTCCTGCTCTGGCCGGCAGGCTCGAAGAAATCGAAAAACGAGGCACGCTCATTTGCGGCGTCAAAGACACGGTGCCCCAGTTCGGGATGGTCGATGAAAAGACCAAACAAATTGTCGGCTTTGATGTTGATATGTGCAAAATCATTGCGGACAAGCTTGGTGTAAAGCTTGAGCTCAAGCCCGTTACATCGGCGACCCGCATTCCCATGCTCGCACAAGGTCAAGTGGATCTCGTCGCCGCGACTATGACCCACAAAAAAGAACGCGAAGAACAAATCGACTTCTCCATCACCTACTTCAATGCTTCCCAGAAGCTGCTCGTCAAAAAAGGCTCCGGAATCAAAAGTGTTGCCGACCTGAAAGGCAAAAAAGTCGCTTCGGTCAAAGGTTCCACGTCGGAAAAGAACGTGAAAGCCGCCCAACCCGATTGCACGGTTATCTCGTTTGAAAACTATCCTGAAGCCTTCCTCGCTCTTAAGCAAGGCAAAGCGGTTGCCGCCACCACGGACGACGTCATTCTGGCCGGCCTCATCGGTGCCGATGACAATCCCGATGAATGGGAAATCGTTGGCGAACCCATTTCGGCCGAACCGTATGGCCTGGGTGTTCCCGAAAACGACTCCGATTTCCGTGACGCCGTCAACGTCGCGCTGATGGATGCCTGGGAATCCGGCGCATTCCAGAAGGCATACGACAAGTGGTTCGGTCCTAAATCCAAAACGCCGCTTCCGTTGACCTGGACGCTCGAACTCTGGCCGTAAATTAAACACCTCTTCTCCGACCGACCGATTTTATCGGTCGGTCGGCTTTCTTTCGACATCCGCGACCAGGTCAAAAGCGTGTTCATGCTTTTGACCTGACCGCCGGTATCGAAATCGAAACGGCAAAACTCGCAAGCGGTGGAGAGTCACTTGAATTATCAGTTTAATTGGTCACTCGTTTTCAGTGGTGAATACGGGCAATGGATTATTGACGGGCTGATTATCACCCTCAAAATCTCAGCCATATCCATTGTCTTCTCTCTCGTGCTTGGCACAATGATCGCGGTGATGCGTCTCACCAAAGTCAAAATACTGAAATGGATCGCTGTGGCGTATACGGAGTTTTTTCGCAACACGCCGCTCCTTGTCCAGGTTTTCTTTTGGTACTTCGGCTCATACACAGTATTACCCGACGCCGTGAACAAATGGCTCTATGAACAAGACTTCGAGTTCGCCGCTGGGGTCATTGCATTGACCGTCTATACGTCGGCCTTCATTGCCGAAGAAATCCGCTCGGGTATTTTTTCCATCCCCAAAACACAGCTCGAAGCCTCCCGCGCAACTGGCCTGACATTTCTCCAAGCCATGCGCTATGTCATATTGCCCCAAGCATTCCGTATTATCATACCACCCATGATATCCCAGTGTCTCAACCTCATTAAAAACTCATCACTCGTCATGACCATTGGCGTTATGGACCTGACCTACATGGCCAGACAAATCGAATCCTATACATTTCACGGATTCGAGGCATTCACGGTGGTAACGTGTATCTATCTCATGATTTCGCTTGTCGTCTCTTTTGCGATCACGCAATACAACAAGCATGTCCTCTCTAAAATTCCGATGTATTAAAAAAGGGGCGACTCGTGCACTGGGATGTTGTTTGGAACAATATGAGCTATTTTCTGATCGGGGCCTATCCCAACGGCCCGATCGGTGGACTTGCGCTCTCCATTCTCCTCGCATTGGCGGGGGTCTTCGGAGCATTTTGGTTAGGCCTCCTCATCGGCCTGTTCCGCATGTCCAGAAACAAACTTCTGAAATATACGGCATTAGTATATATTGAGATCATTCGTGGAACGCCGATTCTCATGATGATTTTCTGGTTCTATTTTCTCGCTCCAATTCTGCTCGGTCAAACGTTACCGGAAACCCAAAGCGCACTGATTGCTCTCATTATCTTTACGAGTGCCTACATTGCTGAAATCGTCCGTGCCGGCGTTGAAGCGCTCCCTAAAGGACAAAACGAAGCCGCTCGTGGTACAGGTCTGAGCCATTACCAGACCATGCGATATGTTATCCTGCCTCAAGCGCTTTTCAATATGATCCCCTCGTTCGTAAACCAATTTGTCAGTCTGACCAAAGATACGTCACTGGCGTTTATTATTGGCGTCAACGAACTGACCAAAGTGGCAACGCAAGTCAATAACCGAACGATGAATGCACCTTTCGAAATTTTCATCACCATCGCCGTCCTCTACTTCATCGTCTGCTATGTCCTCACCGAACTGAGTCGACAACTCGAAAAGAAAATCAATCGTTACCAAGCTCGGAATCGATAGATATGTACAAGGGCACGCCCTTATCTCTTCTGCCCGCACAAGGAAGGCTCTTTCGAGAAAAGCCTTCCTTCACAATACCAGGGGACAGGCAAACGTTGAATCCTTCACAGACCTTCCGCCATAGAAAGAACTTACTTGAACATATCTCGCACAATTAAACATTATGACTAGATACGTGTTGACTCTCTGGAGTTTTTATTGATATTGATTATCTTGTTCATTGGGAACTTCTTTGGTTATTGCTCTTTCGATTTGGGTTTCTGTTATAGGGGGCCGTGTTATGCGAGGACACGGCCCCCTCTTTTTACAGCACATGGCGGGGATGATGCTCACGACAACGCTCGCTCGGTGTTTTTTGCCATCACGGATATTTCACAGTGTTTTTTCTGATTCTATGTTGACTCAACGAAATTTCATTGATATTGATAATCTTATTCATTTGGGTTGCCTTTAGTCTTACTCCTCTTCGGTTTTAGGTTATATTCCCGTTGTGAAGGGCTGTGTTAAGCGGAAACACAGCCCTTCTTTTTTCTATTTTCTCTCATGGAATGAGTCGAATTTCGAGGACATGATGTATATCGCCGTCAGATTCCGGTATATTCCTTCAACTACACACTATTTTGCTCGGTCTCGCTGACGCTGTCATCCGAGTTTTAAATAACTGGAAGTATCAGCTTTGGCTTACGAAAATATATGGGAAAAAGGGACAGGCGAATTTGAGAAAAAGAATAAAAATCGCTTGTAGGAAATGCAGATCAATATAATACAAGCAAATAACGTTGAGAAATCCTTGGAAGAATGTCTTGAAGTTGCCAAATGCATGCTGTAGAGGCGAACTTATGACGATATCCTGGCGCGCCCTGGTCTTCCTGGGCATCATCTATGCGTGTCTTTTCTTTACGTACTATTGGCTCGTTTTGAAAAACGATATGTTCTTGCTCGGGCTCACCAATGAAGACCGGATGCGCGAATATTTGAACCGCGCGTACCCCGGGCGATCACTCTCCCCTCGGGAACGACGGGCTCTTCATGAGCGTGCACGAGCAAGTGTTCTTCATACACGTCAACGTTTCATCAAACGCCAAGCCAACATCATTGGTATAGCCGGATGCCTGTTTGTTTTGTTGCTATACGTTTTCTCGTCGTATGTGAATTGGCACCCCGTTCCAGTCAGTTCGTTTTGGGATTTCTTGAAAAGCTTTCTTCCATAAAAAAAAGCCACGATCATGAAACGATCATGGCCCTTTGAGCGTGTATTTTCACCGGTACATTATCCAATTTGCGAAAATGCATACGGTAACAATTCATATCCCTTGTCGATATGGAGACCGGTTTCTTGTGCCGTGCGTTCCGTGAATGCCGACACACCGGAAGCAGGCAGGCCCTTAGCGTGCAAGAAAAACGGTACCGGGTCTTTCGTATGTGTTTTCACGGCAATGGGGGTAAAATGATCGCAGCATACGAGCACGGCGGCATCGGGAAAGGCTTCGCTCAATGGTGCCGCCACCAATTTATCGAACCGAGCAATTGACTCGATCTTGTCCTCAATCTGCCCACCATGGCCGCACTCATCCGGTCCTTCCAGGTGAACAAAAACAAAGTCTCCCCCGCCATTCAAAAAAGATATGGCCGCATCGACCTTGCCTTGATAATTCGTATCAAGCAGTCCTGTCGCGCCGGGAATATCAATCACATCCATTCCCGCGGCTCGGCCAAGTCCTTTAATAAGATCGACCGCCGAAATGACCGCACTACGACGACCAAACAAGTCCGCAAACTGCGGCAATCGCAAGGCCTTGCCTTGTCCCCATGGCCATAAGTTTGTCACGGCTCCAGCATCGGAGTGCTCGGCCAAAACGCTCGCAGCGCAGTTGAGATACGCAAGCAAACGAGGACTTTGCGCATATACCGCGTAATCACGATCAATAGGTTGATCCGTAATGTCATGCGGCGGCCGAATATCAAACTGCGCTTCCGGTGCCGATGCGCCGCCCTTTTGCACGAGAAGGTGTCGGTACTGCACCCCCGGAATAAACTCGAAGGTCTCGGAACCACATGCATTTGCCACAGCGTTCACGAGCACACGCGACGTTTCTGTGTGGATGTGTCCACCGGAGTAATCGCGCATGATTCCATCCGGACCAAAATTATCGATGGTGACGAGATTCGTACGCCAAACAACATCGTCTTCTTTAAGTTCAAGCCCTTGGGCGGCCGCTTCAATGGGGCCTCGACCGGTGTGGTAGGTCTCGGGATTAAATCCCAACAATGCCATATTGGCGACATCCGACCCCGGCGGCATGGTCTCGGGAATCGTTGCACAGGTGCCCACCACACCCTCTTTGGCCAAACGGTCCATAACCGGAGTCTTTGCTACTTCAAGCGGCGTTTTTCCGGATAACGACTCTATGGGCCAGTCCCCCATTCCATCAGCCAAGAGAAACAAAAATTTCTGAGACATGCCAAAGCTCCTTGCGTGGGAAATTGGACGTGTTGTGCAGTGTTTTGGCGAGGAAGTCAAAACTGCTCATAACACCAAGCAATACAAGACAAAGCTGCAACAGATCTCGTATAATCATATGAAAGAAAAACTTACCTCTTTCCGATATCCCACCGGTGAGACAGTATTTTTTTCTTCATCGTCGGCTTGACCTTTCTGAAAACCAAGGTACAAGGAGCATTGGTCAATGCCATACGCATATTGCGCTTGTTCTTTGGGGAAAGAACATATCTCCCCCAAAAACATCAAGGAGGAAACCATGACCATACTGAAACGACTTGCCGTGTTCGCCATTGGCCTCATCTTGGCGCTCAGCCTTGCGGCGTGCAGTGACGAAAAGAAAGAAGGGCCGGCTGAAGAAATGGGCAAAAAGATCGATCAAACCATGGATCAAGCCCAAGAAACAGCCAAGGACATCCAGAAAGATCTGACCGGGGAAAAAGGCCCCGCGGAAAAGGCTGGCGAAAAAATCGACGAAACGATGCAAGAAATGCAAGGGAAAAAAGAGTAATCTTTCTTCTTAATACATTCCAAATGAAAGGCCGGGGCATGCCCGGCCTTTTTTCTTCTTCAACAGCTAATTCTCATTCTCCAACAATATCGGCAACAATGGTGCCACAACATTCGGCGTCACTGTCGGCGTTGGCGTTGGAGTCGGCGTTGGAGTCGGTGTCGGTGTCGGTTCCGGATCAGGGTCCTTGTAGTCGAGCAGAACGGACTGGCTGACAACATTGGCGGAAAACGTAGCCTGTGCCAATCCTGCACCGGCAAATGTCACCTGATAACTCCCTATATCAACAGGAACAGCATATCCCCCGGCATCACCAGTGACAGCATAATATGTTCCGGTGTCGGGCGTCACACTCACGCCGGCGATGCCTTCGCCGGGATCGTAGACATCATTGCCGTTTGCATCGGTCCACACCGTTCCGACAATAAACGTATTGAACGACGATGACGTCGTCCACGCTTTGCAATAATTTTCCGTCACCACGTTGGGGCCAACACTCTTGCCGGATTCGGTGACAGGCACCATGGCAATGCCGACATTAAACAAATCCCCGGCGCTACTCATTTTATTCTTTCTATGCCCTCGTCCGGTTTGCATGCCTGTGCCATCGTTTCCACCCCAATCAATATTGAAACCGGCATGGGCGTAGACAGGTCCATCGGCGTAGGAAAAAACATTTCCTCCAATAGCTGCCCACGGAAACCCCGAGGCCGTCACCAACTCAAATTGACCGGTATGATCTTGTGCATCACGGGCGATAAGATCAAGGCTGTGCTCATACGCGGCCTGGTATAAACGATTGTCAAACGCCGCGGGCCCTTTTTGTGGCAATGCGGCGAATTCAGACTGCATGACTCCAATATTGACGTTAAAATAATTTATGCTGGATATCACGTCAGCGTTGCCGGTATTAGCAAGGAACACGCCTTCCTGTGTGGGATTGGATCGAGCACGATTCAACAACCAGAGCATTTGCTGTTCGTTGCCGTCGGGATGACTGCCGTCAGCCGTCTTATGATAGGTCCATTCGGTAGAAGGAGCACGTGTTCCTCCAAGTCGAACACTTCGTGATGGGCCTGTCTCGGGATTTTCCAGATATGGCGGATCGGGCTCGGGTTGTTCTTGTGCCCATGCCGGCAAGCCAGGCATCCACACTCCTAAACACCATGCAAAGACTGCCATTATATACTTCAACTGCATTTACCGTTCTCCTTCAAAAGTAACACATCAAACGGTTCTCGGGGGTGAGCTCCAAGCGTCAAGTTGTTCCTGAAGATATTCATGAAACCGCGCAACATGGAGTCCATCAACCAAGGCATGGTGCGCCTGGACTGCAACAGGAACCAACCATTTCCCATTGTCTTGATGAATCTTTCCCCACACAACACGGGGAGCACAATCACCGGCATCACCATACACCTGATGCAGACTCGTAAACACGGTCCAAGGTGCGCAACTCAGATAAAGATAATCATCACGGCCCATCCCGCAATTATAGAGTTCAGTTTGTTGTTGCGCTTCCTCCATCGCGTGTGCGCAGCGTGGCTGAAAGACATTCCAATCAGGGTCATGGTCGAAGCAACAGAACGCAAAACGATCCCCGGAAATGGGTGCGGTAATTCCCGGATGAATCCGATCATGTTCCACAACGCGTTGTCCATTGTCCCGCATGCGTTGCCGCATTTCCGGAACGGCATTCGCGGCTTCCATAATAGCGTATAATACCGCTTGAAACGGTCTGACGCCGGCCGGTTTGGCAACCGTCATGACGGCGTGAGCATCAAGATTGACAGTCAAACTATACTGCGGATGAGCTAATTGCCGAAAAAAATCATATATTGATTTCCTGGGCCAGGTCGTCACATCAATTTCTTTCATGCCCCTTCCTTTTTGATTAAACGCTCTTGGAACACCAGGCTCCATTCTCACGCATCATGCGTTATTGTCGCTCTTTGTTGATGAGCAGGCTATGCCATAGCTGCGAAAAAACCAAAAGAGAGTCTCCCAAAACGGAATCGCTCTCACATTGGACGTCATTTTTTCAATTTTGCCTCATGACTTCAATTTGTTATGGTTTCTTTGTTTTGACATGAAGGAGGTCTGGTATGGATGCCATGAATTTCAATTTTCTTTGCGCTTCACCCACTATGCCGCAAAATCGAAGCGTAGCCGTTATCGGAGCCGGTCCATCCGGTTTGGCCGCGGCCGGATATCTTTCATGCTTAGGGTACCAAGTCGACGTTTATGACAAACTGCCCAAGCCTGGAGGACTCATGCTTTTCGGCATTCCGAGCAGCCGAATTTCTTCCGAACGAATCGACCGCGGGGTCAAAAATATGTCTAAACAGTTTGGCGTCAACTTTCATCAAAACGCCAAAATCTGTTGCAGCGCCCCTATGCACGACGAAGAAGGCGACCATTTTACTGCCGATGTCATTGGACTGCGCGATCTTGTGACACGCTTCGACGCGATTATGATTGCCACCGGTGCATGGAAATCCAAAACACTCGGTATTGAAGGAGAAAACCTTCCCGAGGTGTTTACCAGTCTCCGTTTTCTTTTTCCTATTCGCGCCGCCCATTACAACACCGACCGCGTCCACATGCCCGATATTTGCGGCAAGACTGTGGCCGTTATCGGCGCTGGTCATTCAGCGGTCGACGCTGCCGCTGAAGCGATTCGTCTTGGAGCGGGTACGGTGCATCATCTTTACCGACGTACAAAAGCGGAAGCCCCATGTGGCTCCCATGAAATCGATCAACTCCAAGAGCTCGGTGTCCTCTGGCATGAATATATGACGCCCTTGCGCATTCTGGGTAACACACACGTCGAAGCCATTGAACTCAGCCAGAAAACCGCGGGCCCACCCGACGAATTTGGCAAACGTCGACCTCTTCCCGAGAGCGAACAAACGGTCACGTTTCCTGTCGATATTGTTATTACGGCTCTTGGCGAAGTCTCAACACCTCCATTTGCCGAAGAATTGGGATTGGGGAATGTACGCAAAGGCGATGTGCGTTGGCTACACATGACAGCTATCGACAACGTCTTCGTTGCCGGTGATGCGCTGACCGGACCAAGCAAAATCGGCAAGGCAATTTACTCGGGACTTCGAGCGGGTAGATCCTTGGCAAACTGGCTTGACCTGCACGCTGTGGGACGGGAAAGCGAATTCAAGGATAATGAACGCATCAATGACGAAGCCGATCGCTTTCCTGGTGGACAATTTCGTGATCGCCCGCAATTGCCGAAAAGAAAATGAGAAACTCGAAGCATATTTCAAAAATTCATACAGAAATGCTCTCCTTATTCCACTGGAGATCTTTTTTCATCACTCTCTATAGTGAGCAATACTATGTCCCAGAAAACGCTCTTTATTGACTATTCAAAATGTATTGGCTGCGAAACATGTGAATACATCTGCCGGTTTGTTCACGATACGCCACGTATTCACATGGTCCGCACGACATCGGGCATGATGGCTCCCCTGTACTGCCGTCACTGCGAGGATCCGAAATGCGCCAAGGCCTGCACTAAAGGCGCCTTGGTTCGTGATAAGGACGGTGCACTCATTCTCCAAACCATGCTGTGCCGCGGCTGCACGACGCGCAACTGTCTGTTAGCCTGCCCCTACGCGGCCCTGCTTGAGACCGACAAAGGCGTCATGATTGCAAAATGTGACTTATGTGCCAAACGACGCCACCTCGGCATGCTGCCAGCTTGTGTCGAGATGTGCCCGTGTGGTGCCATTCACTATATCGATCGTGAAGAGCTTGGCGAGTTGGAAACCGCAGAAGCCAAGAAAGCACATGATCTGTTGAGAAAGCACATCAGCAACCCTTAGTTTGGCCTCGCACCAAAAGGAAACAATACGCTATGCATCGCACGCTGTACAAGCTTCGACATTTTATATTGGTGTTCCTCCTGTTCTCATGTGCAAGCTCCCTTCCGTGTCATGCAGCACCGATCTCAGCCGATATGGCTCGCATTGTGGCACAAGGCTGGCTTCATCTTGACGCTACACCGTTGGGCCGAGCTGCAACCGATCAGCTTTCTCAACAGGTCCAGTCCTTTCAAGATACTCAAGGGCGTGTACTCTATCACGTCGTCACGCTCAGTCCACACGGCGTCATCATCGTTGCCGGCGATGATTGTCTCGTTCCAATTATTGCATGGCTGCCTGAAGCGACGCAATTTGACGACGATTCGACCAATCCCCTCTTCATCTTCTTGCACAACGATATACAAGACCGGCTGGCGTTTGCTCAAAGCAACGTTCTTCGAGAAAAATACATTCACCCCTTATGGAAAACATTGCAATCCGCTGCACTCAGTCCTTCCTCACGAACGATCAACAGCGATCCAACAGATCTCCGTGTCGCGTCGTTTGTTCAATCCACATGGTCGCAATCGACAATATATGCTTACGAGGACTCTACATACAAACTTGTTCCTCTCTACAATTATTACACACCAAATAATTATGTCTGTGGATGTGTGGCGACAGCCATGGCACAACTCATGCGATATCACCAATATCCCACGACAGATATTCCGATTCGTAGTTTTGACGTGACCGTGGATGATCAGCCGGAAATGCTCACGTTGCGAGGGGGAGACGGTGTCGGGGGACCATATGTCTGGGACGACATGGTACTCTCGCCCGATTCTTCTATTACTGAAACACAACGTCAAGCGATTGGTGCATTGACATATGATGCAGCGGTGTCTGTAGAAATGAATTTCGGAGAATATTCATCCAGCGCGAGTATATACACCGCTTCCAATGTGCTTCTCTCTATCTTCGGTTACGGGAATTCCGTCTACTCGTATGACTCAAATAACTTTGGGAGCAACCTCAAAACGATCCTCAATACCAATTGTGATGCCAGACTTCCGACACTTGTCAGCATTCGCCGTTCGGGAGGAGGACATGCTGTCCTCTGCGATGGGTATGGTTATCAACTTTCTGTTCTCTACCATCATCTGAATATGGGTTGGGGAGGATCAGACAACGTGTGGTACAATCTTCCTGATATCGATACGACACAATACGATTACACAGCGGTTGACGCGCTTGTGTATAATGTCTTCCCGACCGGGACAGGGGAAATCATTAGCGGACGCGTCACAACGTCATTGGGAACACCAGTGCAGAATGTCGCCATAACAGCAACGGCCAGTGGGGGCGGACAATATACAGCAATCACCGATGAGAATGGCATATTTGCATTGGTCAACGTTCCATCATCTTCTCCAGTCAGCATCCACGCGCAATCCGATACCTATACGTTTGAAGACCAACAGGTCACGACCGGACATTCCAGTTATTGGTCTATCGGCAATGTGTGGGCTGCCGACTTCACCGCTACGAAGACATTGGATTCAACAGCATTGCTTTCGGCATTATTTATTGCACTGTTTGATTAAAAAGGAGGTGGCTCCATGGGACTGGTGGAATATCTTAACGATGAACTCACTCGGGCTGCCAATCCCGTGGATGCCGCCGCGATGCAACGGTATATGAAGACGGATCAACCATTTTTCGGGATCAAAACACCACAACGAAAAGCTATATTCAAACAGGCGCAAAAATCCTTTCCCATAACCAGTCGCGACGAATATGAACAAACAATCCGTACCTTATGGGCAGGAAGCCACCGTGAGCACATGTACCTCGCCTTGCACGTTGCCGAAGAGACCAAAGCGTTTTACGATGCGCAGAGTTGGAATTTATATGAAGATCTTGTCAATACGGCATCCCATTGGGATACACTCGACTGGCTGGCGACGCGAATTGTCGGCATGATTCTTCTTGATCAACGCACATTCGAACCGACGGTCGAAGTATGGGCGGGCGCACCGGGACTCTGGGTTCGAAGGGCTTCTCTCCTCGTCCATCTCAAACATCAAGACCGTACCAACGTGCCACTGCTTGAACGCACAATACGTAAACTCGCACACGAAAAAGAATTCTTCATCCAAAAAGCTATCGGCTGGGTGCTCAGGCAATATGCTCGAACAGATCCACAGTATGTTCTCAAATTCGTTGCCGAGCATGCAACGCTCCTCGCCCCTTTATCGCAACGTGAAGCCCTGAAACACCTCTCACGATACCCCCTCACCGTTCACCGATGATATTTTTTACCGTTCACCGATTCGCAACGACCGTTTGCCGAAAAAGATCCCCACTTTTTCTCATAACGATATATACAGGTTGTCGGACGCGAGGATTTTGATACTCTTGGGTGGACATCCCACACATCACATCCTCGGCATGGCCAGGGGGTAAACTCAAATCGTTTTGGGATCGGGGGCGATCCGAAAATGACGGAAGGCAGGACGCCGTATGGCTCGAACTGAAGAACTGGATGCCTTGCTCAAAGAAGAACGGGTGTTTCGTCCCCCGTCAAGACTGGTGGTCGGTGCCAACGTCGGGCCGGAAGAATATGCAGCATCGCTCAAAGTGGCCGACGACAATCCATTGGTCTATTGGGAACGCGCCGCACTTGAGCTTGCCTGGTTCAAAAAATGGGATACGGTGCTTGATGAGACACATGCACCGTTTTATCGCTGGTTTGTCGGAGCCCAGTGCAACATTGTGTACAACGCTCTGGACCGGCATGTGGACACCGCTGTCAAAAACAAATTGGCACTGTTATGGGAAGGTGAACCCGGAGATATCCGCAAATTTACCTATTACGAGCTTTATCGCGAGGTAAACCGTTTCGCGAATGCAATGCGTTCGCTCGGCGTCGGCAAAGGGGATAAGGTCGTCATATACATGCCGTCCATTCCCGAAACAGTCGTCAGTATGCTGGCTGCGGCAAAAATCGGGGCCGTGCATACCGTTGTTTTCGGGGGGTTTTCAGCCAAGGCACTTCGTTCGCGTATCATCGATGCAAAAGCCAAATTGGTCATTACCGTCGATGGATTTTATCGCAACGGCCGCGTCATGAACCTCAAAACCATTGTCGACGAAGCGTTAATCGACTGCTCGGCGCAGTGCCCCGATACCGTCATTGTCGTCCGACGGGCCGGTATTGATGTGGAAATGAGCGAACCGCGCGATTTGCGTTATGAAGATCTCGTTCGTCAAGAGCGTCCCGAAGCCCTGACAGAAGTCATGGATGCAAACGATCCCTTGTTTCTTTTGTACAGCTCGGGAGCAACGGGAACTCCCAAGGGAATAGTCCATTCGCATGGCGGATATATGGTCGGGGTCAATCGCAGCTTGTCCTGGGTCTTTGATATCAAGCCGACTGATATATTTTGGTGTACAGCCGATCCTGGTTGGGTCACCGGACACAGCTATCTTGTGTATGGCCCACTGCTGACCGGGGCATCCATCGTCATGTACGAAGGACACCCGCTCTACCCACAGGCTGACCGTCTCTGGGATATGGTGGAACGTCATGGTGTCACGACCTTGTATGCGACACCGACCCTCATCCGCATGTTGATGCGTTACGGCTCGCGCTATCCCCAGCGTCATGACCTGCACACATTGCGATTGCTCGGAACGGTGGGGGAACCAATAAGCCCCGAAGTATGGGTCTGGTTTCATAAACATGTCGGCCGCGGCGAATGTCCGTTGCTCGACACTTGGTGGCAGACCGAAACCGGTATGTTCATGATTGCGCCATTGCCCATATCACTGCTCAAACCCGGATCGGTCGGACGTCCTCTTCCCGGTATAGAAGCGGATGTCGTTGACGGCAAAGGGAACCCCGTCCCCCCGGGAAAAGGCGGCTATCTTGTCATCAAAAAGCCTTGGCCAGGCATGTTGTCGGGTCTTCTTGGCGACGAAGATGCCTATAAAGATGCCTACTGGACGAAAATCCCCGGCATGTATTTCGCCGGAGACGTCGCGAGGAAAGATGAAGACGGCTTTTTCTGGATTCAAGGGCGTGCAGACGATGTCTTGAATATTGCCGGGCATCGCCTGGGAACAGCCGAATTCGAAAGTGCCCTGGTTGCGCATAAATTTGCCGACGAAGCCGCTGTCATCGGGATTCCCGACGCTGTGAAAGGCGAAGCGGCCAAAGCGTTTATCGTACCGGCTGCAGGCTGGCAGGATGTTTTCGCCAGCCGCGAAGAACTCATTGTAACACTGAAAGACCATGTTCGACGTGAACTCGGGCCTGTAGCCTCCATCAAGGCTGTGGAGCTCGTTGAAACACTGCCGCGCACACGCAGCGGTAAAATCCTGCGTCGCGTGTTGCGCGCACAGGAACTCGGCCAGGAAGTGGGCGATCTGTCCACTCTGGAGGAAAACGATCCCGACAGGCCTTTGATGCCTGAGGAATAACGATCAAACAACGAGGGAGCGCTATGTCTGAAGATCGTATTGAAAGTCTGATGAAAGAAGGAAGAACCTTCGAGCCGCCTACGGAGCTCAAAGCCGGGGCGCACGTCAAAAGCATGGATGAATATGAAGCCATCTACAAGCGATCCATAGACGACCCCGAAGGATTCTGGGCAGAACGCAGCGAAGCGCTTCTCACATGGTTCAAGGAATGGGATACCGTTCTTGAAGCAGATATGGACAAGCCTGAAATCAAATGGTTCTCCGGCGGCACACTCAATGCGGCCTATAACTGCCTGGATCGCCACCTTGAGACCCGCGGTGATAAAACCGCCATTCTCTGGCAGGGCGAGCCCGACGAAGACGTCCGTCATATCAGCTACAAAGAGCTGCATGCCGAAGTCTGCAAATTTGCCAATGTGCTCAAATCCAAAGGGGTACAGAAAGGCGATCGCGTTGCTCTTTACTTACCCATGGTTCCCGAATTGGCCATGGCGATGCTCGCCTGCGCTCGCATCGGAGCCATACATAGTGTAGTCTTTGCTGGATTCTCGTCACATAGCCTGCAAAGCCGTATTGAAGATTGTGAAGCCAAGGTACTTGTGACCGCCGATGCTGTGTTGCGTGCCGGCAAAATCATTCCGCTCAAGAAAAACGTTGACGAAGCCCTGAGCAACGGGTGCCCGACTGTGACAAGCAATATCGTCGTCAAACGTGGTGGCAACGATGTCATCATGACAGAAGGCCGCGATGAATGGTGGGACGATGTCATGGCGGCAGCTTCCCCGGAATGCGCCTACGAAGAAGTGGAGTCGGAAGATACGCTCTTCATTTTATATACGTCAGGATCGACCGGAAAACCCAAAGGCGTCGTGCATACCACAGGTGGTTATCTCACTTATGCCGCGCATACGACACAATGGGTTTTCGACTTGCGCGAAGATGATATGTACTGGTGTACGGCCGACTGCGGATGGATCACCGGACATACGTATATCGTGTACGGTCCCTTGGCGCTTGGTGCAACGTCCATCATGTTTGAAGGCGTGCCGTCCTATCCTCATCCTGATCGTTTTTGGCAGATTGTCGAAAAATTCAAGGTATCCATCTTTTACACCGCTCCCACTGTCATCCGCGCACTCATGCGTGAAGGCGTGGAATGGACAGAGAAAAACGACATGTCCTCACTGCGTATTCTCGGTTCGGTGGGTGAGCCGATCAACCCTGAAGCGTGGATGTGGTACCATGATCACATCGGTTCCGGAAATCTGCCTGTTGTCGATACCTGGTGGCAAACAGAAACCGGCGGCATCATGATTTCGGCGCTGCCCTATGCGACACCGCTGAAACCGGGTTCGGCCACCAAACCCTTGCCCGGTATCGACGCAGCCATTCTGACAGCCGAAGGCGAAGCAACGGAACCCAACGAAGGCGGCCTGCTTGTCATCCGCAAACCGTGGCCCGGTATGTTGCGCATGGTGTTCGGCGACCCAGCTCGCTACAAATCGACCTATTTTGAACGCTTTCCCGGCATGTACGAAGCTGGCGATGTGGCACGATGTGATAAAAGCGGCTATTTCTGGATTCAAGGTCGCGCCGATGACGTGGTCAACGTTTCCGGTCACCGACTGGGCACAGCGGAAATCGAATCTGCCCTTGTTTCCCACCCGGCCGTTGCCGAAGCTGCTTGTGTCGGTATGCCCCACCAGGTTAAAGGGCAGGCGATTTACGTCTATGTCACGCTGAAAGCTGATATTGATGAGTCTGACGAGCTGCGTAAAGAACTGAAAATGCATGTTCGCCAAGAAATCGGCCCCATCGCGACCCCGGAAGTCATTCAGTTCGCTTTGGGACTGCCCAAAACACGCTCAGGCAAAATCATGCGCCGCGTGCTGCGAAAAATCACCACCGGTGAAACATCGAACTTCGGCGATACCTCCACCCTGGCCGATCCGTCCGTCATTACGGATCTCATCGAAGGGAAGGAAGAGTTGATGAGTTAAGAGAACGAACAAAGCAAAGAGCTCTTGCTTTCGGCGGCTGGGGAGGATCGTTATCTCCAGCCGCCTTTGTTATGCAAACTGCAGAGAGAATTCTCTGCGTAGTCTTTCGCTTATGGCGGTAACAGTTGCAACGGCGGCTTCACCTATCCGCAACACTTTTTATATTTCTTCCCGCTTCCACACGGACACGGATCGTTCCGACCAACTTTCACACTGCTGACCGGAGCGGTCGGCGTCGATTCGTCAAGATACTTGGTCGTCCCATCGACATAAAGCCAAACACCTTGACGTTTTTTAAAACGGGCTTTTTCGTGAATGCCTTTGGCTTCGCCGTCTTTTTCAAACCGAACGACGAACTCCACTATACCGGACGCGTCACCAGGGCCACCAGCCTTTGTTTTGAGAACAGTCAGGCCCTTCCAGACGACGCCTTTGTTCCATTCATCAATATCTTCCTCGGCCATTTCCTTTCGTAACGGGAGATCGACCGTACGTACGAGATGTTCAAGGTTGCTTTTCACAAAGGCAGAGTAGCGAGAGCGCATAACGGCTTCCGCCGTTGTTCCAGTCGTCTCACCCGCAAGAAGAGGGCCGCAGCACGAAGCAAACTCCGCACCCGAGCCACAAGGACATGATTCAGTCATATGCATTCCTTTTCAGTGAAATATGAAGGCGGAGATTTCCACAGGAAGGTATTGCAGGTCAAGATGTCGGTCGAGAGGTCGGCATTTATGTCCACCCTACTATACAATATCCAACGATAATCCCAATAATACTTAAGCCTTATGGCACATTTTTGATTAAATCAATTTAACAGTACGATTTGTCGCACTCGACACAGAGCCATACGTATTGTATTTTTATAGGTTATCAACAATCTCCTCTTCTTCCCCAGACAGTAAAATACTCTTGACTCACATGTTAACAAGCGTTAATTAAAGGCATGCAAAAACGTTTTGAGACAGAAGTACGTCGAGAGCAAATTGCCGATGCAGCCTTATCAATCATTTTTAACGAGGGCGTCAGTGGTGTCACGGTACGCAAAGTCGCGCAAAAAGTCGGTTTTTCTGCACCAGCACTCTACCGACATTACAAAGGAAAATCCGATATTCTTCTTGCCGTTCTTGAAGACCATTTCAGTGTTCTTTTCGTGCTCATGAAAGAAGCCAGACAAAAAGAAAACGCTTTAGAGGCTCTGAAGTTTTTTTATTTCGCATACATAGACCTTGTTCGAGCGGGTCGGTCGGCACTCCCGATCTTTATCTCGGAACATGTTCGCTTCAAGGAATTGAAAATAGCTGATGCCATTGACGAATTTCACGACGCAATTCGTAATATCATTATCGAAATTCTCCAAGAGGGGCAATCGGCGACGATAATACGCAACGATATATCTCACGAGGAATTATTTATCCACTATATCGGACTGCTTATCACTCCGGATCTACTGTTCAGCCATCACAAACCTCTCGACCTCAGCAAACAATCGCAAGCAAGCTGGACATTGTTTTCAAAAGCCGTCTCAACCTAACTTCTTTTTTTTACCCCAAAAGTAAACGGTCGTTCACCTGGGCCTTCCATTTCAAAAAAAACATAACCTGCCAAAAATACGTACCGGAGGTTTCTATGTTGGTTTCATCTCACTTCCAGCAATTCTTTCGTTTTATCCTGCTGCTGTGCCTTGGTTGCGCTTTGACTGCCTGCGCGAGTGAAGGAGCGAGCCAGGATAAAGAGGTTGGCAAAAAACAAGCGCCGCCACCAGAAGTCGTGACGGAAACGATTGCAACCCGCGACATTCCACTTGAATTATCCTTCATGGGACAAACGGCTGGTTCACGTGAAGTCGAAATTCGCGCCCGAGTTGGGGGAATATTGCTGCACCGTTACTATGTCGAAGGCAAGGCGGTAAAAAAGGGCGATATCATGTTTGAAATCGACCCTGCCTCGTATGAAGCCGCGTTAACCAGAGCCAAGGGCACTTTGCACCAAGCGGAAGCACAATTGGGGCAAGCCGATCGCGACCACAGACGATATGCACAACTGTACAAAGAAGGGGTCATCGCACGCAAAGACCTGGATGATGCCATTACAACGCTGGATACTTCCCGAGCCAACCTTGAACAGGCACGTGGCGCCTTGCGTGAAGCTGAACTCAACTTGGAATGGACGCGGGTTGAAGCCCCCATTTCCGGTATGACCAGTCAGGAAACCCGTTCAGAGGGAAGCCTTATTGTTGCCGGCACGGATAGCAGCCTGTTGACCACGATGGCAAAGGTTGATCCGGTCTACGTCCACTTTTCCATGTCCGGCCCCGAAGTCATGCGACTGCGTCGCCAGCGTGCCGAGGGCAAAGTCGCCATAGCTGGGGAAGGTGATTACGTTGTTCGCCTCATTTTTCCCGACGGCAGCGAGTACCAAGAGCCCGGTCGGATTAACTTTACGGACACCCAGGTGGATGAAAAGACCGGCGTCGTCAAAGTGCGTGCCGTCTTCCCGAACCCCGATTCCGAAGTGCTTCCAGGTCAGTTCGCTCGTGTGAAACTGGAAGGCGCGTATTACGTCGATGCCATAAGCATCCCGCAAACATCGGTACTCAATACGCAACAGGGGAACATGGTTTGGGCTCTGGATAACAACAATGTGGTCCAACCCCGTATGATCACGCTCGGTGAAACCGTTGGCAATACCTATCTTGTCGAAAAAGGCCTGAACATTGGCGACCGTATTATCACCGAGGGCGTGATTACAGTTCGTCCAGGAGTGACTGTCCAACCCAAATTAGCTGAATCCGAATCGAAATCGCCCCCGGCAGCCGCAGCACCACAAGCGAAATCCGCACCAACATCAGCCACCTCTGAAACGAAGCCTGCACCGGCATCGACGGAGGCCCGTTCATGATTTCCCGTTTTTTTCTGGGTCGCCCTGTTTTTTCCATGGTCATCTCCCTGGTCATTCTTTTGGCTGGGGCGGCAGCCATGACATCCTTACCCATTGCACAATATCCTGAGATTGTTCCTCCTGAGGTCAATGTTGCGGCCGTCTATCCAGGGGCCAGTCCAGAAGTCATTGCCTCCACCGTTGCCGCTCCCCTGGAGCAAAAGATCAACGGGGTGGAAAACATGTTGTACATGCGCTCTACGAGCGCCGGTGACGGAACGCTTTCAATGAGCATTACCTTCGCCGTTGGCACTGACCCGGACCAAAACACCATCAACGTCAACAACCGCGTCCAGGCTGCACTGACCTCCTTGCCGGAAGAAGTGCGCCGCCAGGGCGTCACCGTTACCAAAAAGTCCTCCAGCATTCTCCAGGTCATCGCATTTTATTCACCAAATGGCCGGTACAACTCGGTCTACATGAGCAACTACGTTCTGGTGAACATCATTGATGAACTGAAACGTCTCCCTGGTGTCGGTGATGCCAACATTTTCGGTGCCAAAGACTATTCAATGCGTGTCTGGCTGCGACCGGATAAACTGGCCCAGCTTGATCTCACCCCGACGGATGTTGCCAATGCTATTTCTGAACAGAATGCGCAGTATGCCGTCGGCCGTATCGGCGCGGAACCATCCGATCCCAAGAATCCTGTGGCCATGAACTATATGGTCACAACCAAAGGCCGACTTCTTGATCCGGCCGAATTCGGCAACATCATTTTACGCGCCCTCCCCGATGGATCCATTCTGCGACTGAAGGACGTTGCGCGAGTGGAACTGGGGGCCAAAGATTACAACACCATTACGAAATTCACGGAAAATCCATCGGTCGTCATTGGGATTTACCTCTCTCCTGGTGCCAACGCACTGCAGACGGCGGACTTTGTCAGAGCCAAGTTGGCGGAGCTCAAATCCCGCCTCCCCGACGGAATCTCCTATAAAATTCCTGTCGATACAACGACGTTTGTCCGTGTGTCCATTGAGGAAGTCGTGCATACCCTCGTTGAGGCCATGATCCTTGTCTTTCTCGTGGTATTTCTCTTTCTGCAGAACTTCAGGGCGACACTCATCCCCTGCCTGGCGGCCCCAGTTTCCATTGTGGGGACATTCGCCGGGATGTACGCGTTAGGATTTACCATCAATACCTTGACGCTGTTCGGGATGGTTTTGGCTATCGGAATTGTCGTTGACGATGCCATCGTTGTCTTGGAGAACGTCGAGCGCATCATGACCACCGAGAAGCTCTCCCCGAGAAAAGCGACGGCCAAGGCCATGGATGAAGTCTCCGGACCAGTCATCGCTATCGTCCTTGTGCTGTGCGCCGTTTTTATCCCAACAGCCTTCATGAGCGGTTTAACTGGTCAGATGTACAAACAGTTTGCGGTTACGATTGCGGTTTCGGTCATCATATCAGGTCTTGTCGCGCTCACGTTAACACCGGCATTGTGCGCCATGTTGCTGAAACCGACGCATGCCAAACCCAATGTCGTCTTTCGCGTGTTTAACAAGGTTTTCGACGGTATCACCTCCGTCTATTCCGCAGGCGTTGGCTTCCTGGTGCGACGATGGGCAATCGCCCTCCTGCTCTTTCTCGGCCTGTGCGCCGCCACGGGATACATCTTTACCCAAACCCCCGGTGGATTTGTTCCCGACGAAGACCAGGGCTATGTCATTGCGCTCAACATTCTTCCCGAAGGCACGGCCTTACCGGCAACGGAAGAAGCGGACGACACCCTTGATAAGATGAATATCAAAGACCCCTCGGTTCTGGATATCGTTTCCATTACCGGTCTGAACCTGCTTTCGTTTACCAGCCAATCCAACTATGGCACATCGTTTATTCCGCTCAAACCGTGGGATGAACGCAAAAAAGAGAGCGAAAGTTCCTTTGCTTTGGTAGGACGCATTTTTGGACGTGGTGCGTCTATCCCCAAAACCATGACGCTCGCATTCAACCCCCCGGCCATTTCGGGTATGAGTACAACTGGTGGTTTTGAAGGATATCTCCAAAGCCGTGGCGATGCCGATGTTGACACGCTGGCAGCCATGGCCGCCAAGCTCGCGGCAGAAGCGAATAAGCGCCCAGAGCTTAGCCACATCACGACCACGTTCCGCACAAGCACGCCACAATTCCATATCGAGCTTGATCGCGAGCGCGCCAAAGCCTTAGGTGTTCCCGTCAGCGATGTGTTTGCCGCACTCCAGGCGACATTCGGCGCATATTACGTCAACGACTTCAACAAGCTCGGCCGAACCTTCAAAGTGCAGATTCAATCCGAAACCGAATTCCGCGATCGGCCTGAAGATTTGCACGATGTGTTTGTTCGTTCAAACACCGGTGAGATGATTCCCCTGACCGCGTTGGCGACGATTGAACAGAGTTCCGGCCCTGAAGTCATGGAACGATTCAACGTTTTCCCGGCCGCCAAAATTATGGGCGGGCCGGCAGATGGGTACACATCGGCTGAAGCCTTGACGGTTATGGAACAGGTGGCCAAAGAGGTGTTGCCCCCAGACTATGCCCTGACCTGGTCGGGATCAGCCTACCAGGAAAAAGCGGCGCAGGGCTCCTCTCTGCTCATCTTCGGCATGAGTATCATTATGGTTATTTTCATTCTCGCTGCGCAATACGAACGCTGGTCGTTGCCACTTGCTGTAGTTCTCGCCGTCCCGTTCGCTCTGTTCGGTGCCATTTTAGCGGTGTATTTCCGTGGCTTGTCGAATGACATCTATTTTCAGATTGCGCTTGTTACTCTTATCGGGTTGGCTGCAAAAAACGCCATTCTAATCGTGGAATTTGCGGTGATTCAGGTCAAGGAAGGGGTAAGTATCGACGCAGCGGCCCTCAAAGCGGCAAGCCTGCGCTTTCGCCCCATTATCATGACCTCATTGGCATTCATCCTCGGTTGTCTGCCACTGGCCATTTCCACCGGCGCTGGAGCGAATAGCCGGCACGCGATCGGAACCGGCGTTATCGGAGGCATGCTCGGCGCCACCGTCATTGCCCCCCTCTTTGTGCCGGTCTTCTTTAAGATCATTATGCGTATGGCTGGCTTGAAGAAGACGGAGACCGAGGAAGAGTAGAAACACAAAATAAATGTATCTGGCATCTGGGGAAGGTTTTCTTCCTCAGATGCTTCTCAAACGTTCTTGCTTCATTCCTCCTCACCCTGTCGGACATCGAACAATTCTCTCTGTTATAACAGCACAATTTCGCCCTTGGGCTTTCGCTGCGTATAGGTTTCTATCCACCGTATAGAATGCATCCTGGACGCTATATTCATACGTTGGGACGACATGCATCGCGCCAAGACTGAGACTTACCCAAGGACTCACCGGGGATTGCTCATGTGGAATGGCAAGAGTTTGGACATTATCCTGAATTTTTTGAATGATTGCCTCAAGCCCATCCATATCTGTCTCAGACAAGACCACGACAAATTCTTCCCCCCCATATCGAGCCGCGAGGTCTCCGGGCCGTTTCATCACAGATCGTAACGCATGGGCAATGGCAGAGAGGCAACGATCTCCTTCAATGTGTCCATACGTATCATTGAATCGTTTGAAGAAATCGATATCACAGAGAATAAGAGAGAAGTCGTACCCCATACGAGCATGCCGTCTCCATTCGCGATCAACAAATTCATCAAGAAAACGACGGTTTGACAGGTTTGTCAGTCCATCGACTTGAGACAATTGCTCCAAACGGATATTGGCTTCCTGCAGCTCTTCATTGACAGTAACAAGTTCTGCCGTCCTCTGCTCGACCATTTGCCCAAGCTCTTTGTAAAAAGTCGCATTTTCCAAAGAAATGACGATTTGCGAAGAAAGCAACTCAAGCACATTAAGATGACGCTGCGTAAAGGCATCTTCCGTCAGGCTGTTTTCAAGATACAACATGCTTTTGACAATACCGGAATGCACGAGAGGGAGAGCCATGGCCGACTTCATACGTGAAGCCACAAAATAGGGATCGTGAGAGAACGCCCCCTGCTGTGCGGCAGAACTGAGCACGACACGTTCTTGCTTTCGAGCGCAATAATTGATCAGACTCAAAGGGAATCCCACCGTTGAACGTCGGGGAGATGTCTCATCCAATACAATCTCGACACGATTCCATTCCGATCGCGTTTCCGCCTGAATGTGCCAGTCTCCTCTCTTCGGAAGCAACAATATTGCCCGATTCGCTCCAGCATTTTCCGTCACAATATGCATCATGGTATCAAGAAGCTGCTCCAGATCAATCTCACTGGCCAGACTCTGCGATGCCTCCACAATGGAAATAATATCGAGCGAGTTCGGCGAACCTGTTGTTTCATAGGTCGATAACGTTGTCGTCAATGTCGATGTCATATCTCGCATGGTGGAAGAGGAGGGAACCGAACTTAACAGCAAATTTCCATAGTCACGTTCTATTTGTTTCGCTTTCGCGATGGCTCCCCACTTAAGATAGGTATACCGTGCTTCGGTCATATGGTAGGCGGCAATGCGGTACTGATCGCGTGACAGTAAATATCGAGCGCAGCACTCGTGAGCTAACGCCGTATTATTGATGTAGCCACTTTGTTGCGCTTCGGTAATGGCCGACTCATAGAGCGTGAATGCCTCCCAGTATCGGCCTTCCACACGTGCACGTTCCGCCTCGACAAGAAGATATTTGTGCTTGAAATTTGCTGGACTGTTTTCGGCCCAAACCTTCATCTTGTCCTGATACTGTTCGACAATGCCGAGCAAACGTGTTCGCTCCTGTTCGTCCTGTCCTTCCCAGCAGGCAAAAATTGTCAAGCATGCAAAGAAATACCCTTCAGCAACCTTTACCTGAGCAAGCGCGACCGATGCGACAACTTCAATGCTATCAATCATGGCCAGCGCATCGTCAAAATGACCGAACCAATACAAACTCCTGAGTTTGACCACATAAAAATAGGAGAGAGCGAGAGGATTATTTGCATAATTCCGTAAAAACGCTGCTTCTTGAAACGCCTCATCGTCCAGCGTGGCATCATTTTGGGTCTGCCCGAGAAGCTGTAAGAGCGGGTTGAGACAAGCTGGCAGAAAGAACTCATCGAGCACCACCGGAGCGTTACTCTGGAGAAAAGGAATATATCGCTTCGCTTCTGTGTACAGCTCCTCACAGGGAAAACCGAATATCATCGGATCGGAAATAACAAACTCCGCGCAATACCCGGCGAACGTCCAGTCCCCATTTTCTACAAGCAAGGGAAAGGCTTTGTGGTAGTATTCAAAAGACGATGACAACGGCTCACGCCAGTGATTAATGAACACGGCAAACATGAGATAGGCTTTGCCACGCATAAGCATATCATCGAACCGTTCTGCCAATTGGATGGCAACCGTGCCGAAACGATGCCCCGTCTCGTACTGGCCCAATAACGCCACGCAAACAAAACCATAATTCATATATCCATACGACGTGAGATGATTGTTGCCGTGTTCCAACGATATACTCGTCATTTTACACGACGCCCAGGCAACGAGCTCAAGCTGTGAAGCGAGATATGCACTCGTCCACATCTCCATGAGAATATCCATGATCGCTTGGTGACGAGGTGAATCCATGTGCCGATCATCGACAAGTTGCTCAATACGGCGTTCGCCGAGAAGGAGAGAAACGGCCGCTAATTCTGCTTCAAGTAAACGAGGCAATTCCTTGTCGCGAATTCTCACGCCAAGCGTTTCCAAGGCGTCTATTTGAATTTCGACAGCCATGTTATAGTCACCAGACAAATGATAATGCCGCATACGAATCATATGCACCTTCACGGTATCTTCAAGCGATGCGGCGTGTGTAAGCAAGGTGGTAAACAAATGTTCGAGGTTGTCCGTTTCTCCCCCGAAATGGAGATTCAACGCGAGTTCACAATGAATGGAAAAAGTGAGGTCATACAGACCATCCCAAGCATCAGAAGGAAGCAAATCCCGCGCGACCTGAAGATATCGAATGGCAGCGGCATACGCCGTTCCGTCCTTTGCACGCCGCCCAGCGTCCAGGTTGAGCGCGCCCAAGGTATTACGTTCCTGTCGATCAGAAATGAAATCTAACGCTTCATCAAGATGGTTGACGACCTCAAATAATCGACTCGTATTGGTCGTGGTATCACTTTTTTCCAGGAGGAGACGTCCGATCCTCAGGTGCATGACTTCGGCGTCTTGTAAAAGGACGTAACACGCTTGTTGAATGCGATCATGAGAAAAACGAAGCCGCTTCACATCATGAACAAGAATCACCCCTTCACCAACAGCCTCCATGAGAAGCTTTTGAATCTGCTCTTCAGGTGCATCATAAATCATATTTAATGTTTCGAGCGTGAAGGCGTTCCCAATACAGGCCGCGAGTTTCAACAATGTCTGCAGATCGTCGGAGAGCGTTTCAATTTTGGCCATCATAAGCTGAACGACATCATCCGGAATGTTCCGACATCGAATCTCTTCGATTTCCCAACGCCACTGCCCCGACTGGAGATCAAACGAGATGAGTTCTTCAGCGTAGATGCGCTTCAGAAACTGTGCGACGAAGAATGGGTTGCCCAATGTTTTGGCGTGGATAAGGTGAGCAAGTTCCTCAGTCAGTGAAACCTCGGTATGCAATGCATCAGCACATAATTCCGCGACATCTGTTTGCTGCAAATTCCCGACGTGAATCGTTTCGGGACGTATGTTCTGTTTGGCCAAACTATCGAGAAGGAGCCGCAGTGGATGCGAAGCAGGAACTTCGTTGTCGCGATATGCACCAATAAGAAACAAACTCGACATGTGCTGATCGGTCAACAATGTCGACAACACATTGAGCGATGCGAGATCAGCCCATTGTAGGTCATCAATGAACAGCACCAATGGTCGATCCGGCTGAGCTGCACTACGAAAAAAATTCCGGCAAACATAGCTAAAACGGTTTTGGGCTTCCATACCGGACAACACGGGCACTTCGGGTTGTGGCCCAAGGATAAGCTCCAGGCCTGGAACAAGGTCCACCATGACCTGCCCCACCTGCCCCAAAGCATCACGAAGTGCATCGGCAATAGCATCGAGCCGTTCCCGGCTTTCGGAAAGCCATGCATCGACCAGCCCGGTTAACGCTTGTTTCAATGCAAAGTACGGGATTGCCCGTTGATGTTGATCGAATTTTCCTGCGATGAAATAGCCCTTGCTTTGTGTGATGGGCTTATGAATTTCTTTAACAAGCGAGGTTTTGCCGGTTCCTGAGTAGCCAGACACAAGCATGAAAGCCATCCGTCCCTGCTGGACGACGCGATCAGAGAAAAGTGACAATAATAAATCAATTTCTTGACCTCGACCATAGAGCTTTTGCGGCAGATAAAAAATATTGGAAGTGTCACTCCTTCCAAGCGGAAACGACGTTATCTGGCCTTCGTTTCGGAGCTGTTCTATGCAATTTTCTATGTCTGCCTTGAGACCCGCCGCAGTCTGGTAGCGTTTTTCCGCCGTCTTGGCCATGAGCCTTGCCACAATGGCAGAGACCACGGGTGGAACGGCTGGATTCACCGTGGAAACAGGCTTGGGCTCGGTGGCAATATGCGCATAGACCATTTCCATGGGGTGGGCAGCCTCAAAGGGCAGCGTCCCGGTCAGCAGTTCATACATGCTCACCCCCAGGGAATAGAGGTCCGTACGATAATCGATTTGTCGGTTCATTCGACCGGTTTGTTCAGGAGAAATATATGCGAGTGTCCCTTCAAGAGTATCAGACTGGTTCTGACTCGGATTCGTTGCAGACAGACGCGTTGCCAGACCAAAATCAATCAATTTGCATGCGCCGGTCTCTGGATTGTACACAATATTGGAAGGGTTGAGGTCTTTATGCAGAATATGTTGTTCGTGAAGCCGGCAAAGCGCATCGCTCACAGCAAAAACGATTTGCAACACCTCCCGAAGTGAAAACGGCTTTTGAGCAGCCAATATTTTGAGTGAATGCCCACCGAAATCTTCAACTTCGAGCAGAAGACTATTTTCAACATTCACGAGAGAAAAGGCTGTAACGACTGTGTCGATATGAAGAGAACGCAGCAAATTGTATTCATTCCGATAGCGGGACAATTCCCCCAAGGCGGGACGCACCCCCTTGAGAAATTTGAGAACAACGGATTTCCCATCACTCTCTCGTTGGCCCCGAAAAACCAACGATGTCGCGCTTTCATAAATTTGTTCGCACCCTTGATACCCTTGCAACACATCCATAAGGCCTCCAGTGAACAGCCTGTCTCATAGCAACTCTATGAACACGCTCTGTAATACTTCAGCGTGCTTCCAAAACAAAAAGGAAACGAAAGTCAAGCAAAGAGAATTTGTAACCCATTCACGACAGTGGTGCACTCTAAAATCAAGAGGGTAAACGATGAATGATTTCTCCATACGCTTTCTCAAGGAGTGCTCCATGATAAAAATACATTGCTTTCTTGTCTTATGTACCGTTCTGCTGTTCCCGGCCTATGCGAATGCCATGAACACGACGTACACGATTGTCGACACCGGGCAGAATGAATGCTTTGACAACTCTCGTCCCATCGCGTGCCCGGCCGAAGGAGAACCATTTTATGGTCAAGACGCCCAGTATGACGGAAATACTCCGCGGTATCGTGACAATGGCGATGGAACGATCAGCGATATCAACACCGGTCTGATGTGGGTTGCGGCCCGTGGGGATAAAATGAGTTGGCGCGACGCCAAAAACAATGCAGCATCCGTTACCGTCGGCGGCTACACGGATTGGCGCATGCCCACCATTAAAGAGCTGTATTCTCTCATCGACTTCAGCGGACAATTGAGCCGATCCGCTACAGCGTCGAAACCCTTTATCGACACCCGATACTTCGAATTCGCTTATGGTGAGACATCAAAGGGAGAGCGCTCCATCGATTGTCAGGATTGGTCTTCCACGGTGTACAAGGGAACTACCATGAATGGAAGCGCAACGGCTTTCGGGGTCAATTTTGCCGATGGTCGTATCAAGGGCTATCCGAAGGAAGCACGGCACGGTCGACGTGACACGCGCTATGTCCGATACGTTCGGGGCAACCCAAACTATGGGAACAATGACTTCGTGGACAATGGAAACGGAACGGTCACAGATCAGGCAACCGGCCTGATGTGGCAACAAAATGATAGCGGCACAACCTATAATTGGGAAGACAGTCTGGCATATTGCGAAAATCTGACTTTGGGCGGACGAAGCGACTGGCGATTGCCCAATGCCAAGGAACTGCAATCCATTGTGGACTACACACGAAGCCCGACCACCACAGGAACGGCGGCCATTGACCCAATCTTCTCAACCACCGATATCCAGTCGTATTACTGGACAGGCACCACTCACCGCGAAGGCCCGCCCCATCGGGATGCTGAACACGCTGTCTATGTGGCCTTTGGCCAGGCCATGGGATACTTTTCCCTTCCGCGTAGTGGAAGAGAACCCACGTACATGGATGTTCATGGAGCCGGAGCACAACGAAGCGATCCCAAGGCCGGAGATCCTGCCGACTATCCTCAAGGGTTTGGCCCACAAGGTGACGATCGACGAATTTTCAACTACGCCCGCTGCGTCGCCAACTCAATCTGACAACCATGGCCGGCAGAGAACGCCCTCGCCGGCCATGGTATATTCTTTTATCCGTCTTCTGCAACATTACGAAAACAGTGCGTCAAGATCCTCTCGAGTCAACGATGCAATGGTCGATGTTGTCCCATGCTCAATAATACGGGCAAGATCTTTTTTGGCATCCTGTAACTTGAGAACCTGCTCGTCGATGGTATCTTTGCAAATGAGCTTATAAGCAAAGACCGTCTTCGTCTGTCCGATGCGGTGTGCTCGATCCATCGCTTGCGCCTCTGCAGCCGGATTCCACCATGGATCCATAATGAACACATAGTCGGCGGCGGTCAGGTTCAATCCGACTCCACCCGCTTTGAGACTTATGAGAAAAACGGGAGGCCCGGAAGCGTCCTGAAAAGACTCGACGCGCTCTTTACGTTTTGCGACCGAAGTACGTCCATCCAGCCGGGTGTATATTAGACCAACTGCATCGAGACGTTCTTGTATCAACGACAAAAACTTCGTGAACTGAGAAAAAACCAGCGCTTTATGGCCTTCCGACACCACTTCGACCAGCCGTTCTATCATGGTATCGAGCTTCCCTGATCCCGCCTCCGCTTCCCCTACCAATGCAGGATGGCAGGCTGCCTGACGCAGGCGCAACAAGCCTTCAATGACTTTGATTTTCGATCGAGCCAGCCCATTGGCATCGACGGTACGCAAGATTTCATTACGATAATGCTTTCGCAATTTTGCATAAACTTTCGCTTGTGCCGGTGTTGGTTCACACACAATGACCGACTCCTGTTTTTCAGGAAGGTCCGCAGCAACACTGTTTTTTGTGCGGCGTAACATGAACGGTTTGACCAGTGCTTGCAGGACGGACTTGGCCCCCTCCTGGCCTTCGGAGACGGGCTTGGAGAAACGTTCATCAAAGGATTTACGCGAACCGAGAAGATCAGGATTGAGAAAGTGCAGTTGAGACCAGAGTTCATCCAAACGATTTTCAAGCGGAGTCCCTGTCATGCATACGCGATGTTTCGCGTGCAGCACACGCGCGGCTTTAGCCGTTTGAGCGCTTGGGTTCTTGATAGCTTGGCTTTCGTCCAAGAGCACCAACGTCCAGTCAATATCCCTGAGCATAGCAATGTCACGTCGCAACAGGCCATAGGTGGTCACAACAAGGTCATGTTCCGGTATGGCTTCAATCAAAGCTGCCCGATTTTTTCCGATATACGGTAAAACGCGTAATGCCAGACAAAAGCGCCTGGCTTCATCTTGCCAGTGAAATACAAGCGATGTCGGGGCCACAACCAACGACGGGCCAGGAGTGCTTTGAGGATGACGTTCCTTGAGCAAAGCCAACCAGGCCAAAGCCGAAACCGTCTTGCCGAGCCCCATGTCGTCGGCCAGAACACCACCAAACCCAAAGGAGGCCAGGAAATCAAACCATCCCAAAGCGTCGCGCTGATAGGACCGTAATGTTCCATGAAACAATGTCGGTGGTTCTGGCGGATCAATGCCAGCAAAGGCATGCATACGACGTCGAAAATCAGAAAAATCCATCCCCACACGAGACTGATCAGCCTGATCAAGCAGATCATCAAGAAGAAGAGCGTGAGCGTTGTGAAAGCGCAATCGATCGCCGCCCTCGGCGGTCTCTCGCATGGAACGCCCAAGACCAAGCCGGGATGCATATTGATCGAACCAACCTTTCGGCAACACGCCAACACGGCCGTCATCCAACGTTATTGTTGTCTCTCCGCGCAACCACACCCGTATCGCCTTGGGCAAGGGAATAATGAGGTCACCGAAGGTGACATCCCCTTCCAGGTCGAACCAATCCATCCCCGATGATGCAATACGGACAGCGCAAGTCCCTTTTGGAGCGAAGACCCGTTGATCCCTCCCCCGTACGCGCCAACCAGCCTCCATCAAGGGAGCAAGCGCTTCGAGTGCTTCGAACAACGAATCTCCGGGCACGGTGAAACCGGTCTCCTCAGCAGTCGCACCAATTTGCAGAAGCCGTTCCGTCAGCAAGGCTTCCTCTTCGGGTTGACGCTCGATCCGTGTCCAGGAATCAACGTCAAGAAGCGCTGAACGAGTGTCGCGGGCATCGATCTCTTTGCCAGCATAATCAAAGAACATGCTTGCTGAAATTGCTTCTCCCACATGGGGAGGGTCAATCTCCAGGCAAGGGGCGGGTGGAGGCATATCGAGCAAAACCGGAGCGAATTCCTCGGGAACAGGGAGAGCAGGACCTTGTTGTTCAATGCCGGCCATATACAATTCTTTCACTTCCGTTTTGGGAACACGGACACGATACCCGGCATCCTGCATCGCTTGGCCCCATGTACTGTCGACATCGGCCAAGCTGTAAAGACGTTCGTTGTACACAAGGTATAGTGGCCGTCCCAAAAACCGATGTTTTATCTGCTCAAACGGAATGATTTCGTCCGCCAGTTGAATCATTGGAATATATTCCAGATGCTTGCTTCCCGGAGTCACACTTGCTGCATCCACCTCATAGGTGATCTCAGCCTCCATTGGGGAACCGAGACGAAGAGGATCCGCGATACGTCTGCCATGCGCTCGAAAACAACATCGCCCGGTCGCGGCAAGATCAGGAAAAAGAGTTCTGGCCGTCAAACGGTCAATCAGTAAATCATGCAAACCGACGTTGCGGTTGCGTGCCCCCCAGTAATCTCGTCGCTTCAAAGCAGAAACATGCTGTATGTGCACCAGGGCTTCCAGAACACGACGGTCGACCTCAGGCAATTCGTCGCTATCAAGAATATTGGCCAACACCCGTGACATCTGCTTTCCCGGCTGACCATTTTTCAATATCCGCTGTTTAACAGCCGTAACACTGACTTGTTGCCATTCGAAATCAAGGAGGTAGGAAATCTTCCAATCGCCACCGCTATTGCTGAACGCGATATCTGACGATGCAGTCGGCTCTGACGGCAATCGCAATAACTTGCGCCAATCCTGCGTTTCACCTCGTCTCGTTGAGCGGGTCCGAGGCGAAGTTTGGATTGCCTTGTTCTCACCAGCCGCCAACAGCGTGGCAAACAAATGCTTGCAAAGATATCCCCGTGCAAAATGGGGACAAGAACACGACACATGCAGATCATCGTTCCTTCCCACCGCATTGGAATTGCCGTGTACCACTTTGACAATATACGGCTGCGTTCCTTTGACGACCGCATCAATACTCTCGTCATCGGCACGCAAAAGTGTCACCTTGCCTGCTTTAAAGTAGGTGACACCACGCATTTGCGTCTCAAAGGCGAACTGATCTTTTAACGAATTCGCCCACGGCGGGAGGTCAGGAAGTGTGATATCGGCCATGCCGGGTTTCATATTCCCGAGAATGGATGCTGTCAAAACAAGCTCGCCAGCGCATGACACGTAATACGTGCATGTTATTCAATGCGAAACGGCAGGCGATCCCGGATGAGAGGATGGATACGACGCTGGGCGACAAGCGCCTGGATCAGGTCATACGTCGCTTTTACAATATCTCGATCACCGCTCAAACGAGGGCGTTCGTCTTTCCATGAAAGGAGCATGTCGGGATCTTTAATGGCGAGATGAACAATAGCCGAAAATACACGGCGCATGTGAATCAACAAATCAAGTGGCGATTGGTCGCGCGAGAGCCAGATATTGTTCTCCATGGACTCGAACGTCACCTTGAACGGATGCTGAAGCCTGGAATCGAAGACCAGCTCGTCGTTCCAAAGAAATTTCGTGTTCTGTGTTCTGGTCTGCTCAGCCATGGACTGTGCATACAGGGTCGGCGCCCCTCTATGAATATTATACAATCCCTCGACGCGATCTTTCAAACACAGTTTTAAATAGCCATCCAGTGTCTTGAAATAACTCCCTCCCTCGCGTTCAACCAAATCAAAGGCATAGGGCATACCCTGATTTTCAGGTTGTGAGAGTACAGCAAGCATCGTCAGGATTTCTTCAAGGGTACCAACACCCCCAGGATGCACGCGCCCTCGGTGTGCCCCGCGAATGAATGCTTCCATTCGGTATTCAATATTCGGGAAAACGAGAAAACGATTGACGACTTCGTTGGGCGGTTCGGCAGCAAGAATATTCTTCTCGGTAAATCCGATGAAATCCCGTGGTCCGAAACGTTCGATCGTCCGCTGTTTGCCATATGCTCCTTGCGACCCTTTGAATGGAGCCTTCATAATACCGGCACCGCATCCCGTTATGGTTTCAATGTCGGGAATAAACAGCGCAAGCCAATAGGCGACTTCTTTGGCAAAATCATATTCTTCACGGGTTATCCGATGCCCGCCCCAAGTGAATGTGACCAAGCCACGTTCACCCCGGTACAGAAAACCGGCATGTTCGACAAACCGCTTGATAGCTGCCGAAATAACGGCACTATCGCTTTGCGGGTCGGGGAACGGCGGGGCCATCACCATATCGCGCAGAAGAGACGAGATTTGTTCGATGGATTCCCAAATGACATTCTTCCCATCATAGAGACAATCTTCGGGAACATGCTTGAGAGCAAGCCGGTACTCATTGGCAATATGAATGAGTTCTACGGTCATTCCTCGAAATTTGTGTCGAATTTCCCGTAAATCATTCATATCGGCTTTGTGAACATTAATTAAGGCAGCGATCATCTCTTGAAGCCGATTCGTTGGATCCGCAAGGCTTCGTTCGATATCCAAAGCCATTTCTCGTGAAATTTCGCGTACCCCGAAACGACGGGGAACAAGGGGAAGGTAGAGTTCAGTTTTCATATATTCCTCGCAGCCAGATTATGCGGCTATATCATGTAATACTCTGATAGACGTTTGCTGTTACCGATTTATGTCGATATTTCCTCCTTTGGAAATCACCCATGGACATCATACAGACGTCATGATGATGAAATATCGACATTTCTCGGAGAAACCGATGGCAGAACTGTAACCACTCATGCAGATAATTATACATTACCTAGCATATCAATATTTTAAAAAACATGGCATGAAGACTGCTAGTGTAAAGGCAAGAACATGACGCAACGCAAAGGAGAAATACCATGAAGACTTTACAAAATATAACGACGACTCTGGCTCTGGCTGCTTTCATCTTGGCTTCGGCAGTAGCTTTCGATACTCCGGCCCACGCCTGGACCAGAAAAACGACGCGAAGCAATGCGGCTGGAATGTCGATGACGACGACCAACACAACAACACCAACTGCAAATGGCTACCAACACAACACCACAGCCACCACAGGAAGCGGAGCCACTGCAAACAGAAGTGCTACAGGATATTATGATCCGGTCACAAAGACGTGGAACAAGACTGTGACCAATACGGGACCTGCTGGCAACAGTGCTACTCACACGAAGACGACCAAGATTACGCCCTAACCTTCCTTTGTTCCGGGACTGTCTGACCAGACAGTCCCGTTTTTTTATGGTCCTCCCCTTGCCATGAAGCCGTCTTTGGGTAAAAAACACTCAAGCGGCCATTTTTGGGCTTTTCAACCCAGTATATTTTGGATCACTTACGCGAAGGGACGACGTGGAACCATTCGAGATCAAAGGGAAGATGTCCCCAATCACCATTTTTCGGGTTCATTCACCCGATCTTCAGTGTATTGAGGATTTTTTTGGCCAAAATTTTGCAGTATTGCCTGAATATTTCAAAAAAACTCCGATGGTCATCGATGTTTCGCCGCTCGGGAGCGCTTCGACCACCCTTAATGTGGCCGGGCTCGTCGATTTTTTGCGAAAACACGGATTGACGTTGGCCGGTTTTCAGGGCGCAGTTGACACCCGTCCGTATCTCCAGCAAGGACTTGTACCGTGGAGTGACGCGAAGAAGCGTCCCGAAGACTCGCAGACAAAACAGCGCAAACGGGGGAATGAACAGACTCCCCAACCGTTTGAACCGGCGCAAATTCTCACACAACCTGTTCGCTCGGGGCAGCAATATTATGCGCGTCATGCCGACCTGATTGTCATGTCTTCGGTCAGTGAAGGCGCGGAAGTTCTTGCAGATGGGCACATTCATATTTATGGAGCTCTACGCGGCAGAGCAATGGCCGGCGTCAGCGGCAATACGGCCGCTCGTATATTTTGTACATCGTTTGATGCAGAACTGGTTGCCGTAGCCGGATGTTACAATGTCCGTGAAGATTTCGATGAAGATATAATAAAAATGGCGGTCGTGGTTTCACTCGACGACGACATTTTAACATTCACCCGAATATAAGTACCATTTAACCCTCTGTTACGAACAAGCAGGAGCACAGCCCGTGGGCAAAATTATTGTTATTACATCCGGCAAAGGTGGCGTTGGGAAAACAACCACCAGCGCCTCATTTGCCACAGGCCTGGCCAAGGCCGGCCATAAAACGGCAGTTGTCGATTTTGATATCGGTCTGCGCAACCTTGATATTATCATGGGTTGCGAACGCCGTGTTGTCTTTGACTTCGTCAATGTCATCAATGGCGACGCCTCGTTGCGCCAGGCATTGATCAAAGATAAACGCGTCGATGGACTCTATATGCTCCCAGCCTCGCAAACGCGTGACAAAGACGCCTTGACCCCGGACGGTGTAGAAGCCATCCTGAACGAACTCCGCGAAGAATTCGATTATGTAATCTGTGACTCCCCGGCCGGTATTGAACGTGGAGCCAAGATGGCTATGTACCACGCCGATGAAGCCATTTTGGTGACGAACCCCGAAGTTTCATCTGTCCGTGACTCCGATCGGGTGCTTGGATTACTCTCCAGCGTCACACGAATGGCCGAAGAAGGCGGACAAGGCCCGTGTGAACACCTCCTTCTCACGCGATACGACCCGGAACGTGTTGGCGTCGGTGAAATGCTTGGAGTCAGCGACATCACTGAAATCCTGGCAATACCGCTTCTTGGTGTCATTCCGGAATCCAAGTCCGTTCTGCTCGCTTCCAATGCTGGTCAACCCGTCATCCTTGATGAAAAGAGTGATGCCGGCCAAGCCTATGACGACGCGGTATCCCGCTTTCTTGGTAATGATTGCCCCCACAGGTTCCTGGAACCAGCCAAAAAGGGTATCCTCGCAAAACTGTTCGGGAAATAACATGAAATTCCTCGAGTACTTTCGTTCGAAAAAAACGAGCGCTTGCGTTGCCAAGGAACGGCTGCAAATCATTGTGGCTCACGAGCGTGCCCAGAATAGCGGGCACGAATACTTGCCGCTGTTGCAGCATGAGCTTCTTGAAGTCGTACGCAAATATATCAATGTGGACGACAACGCCGTCAAAATCGAAATCGACCGAGATGGCGAGTGTGACATTCTTGAGCTCAATATTTTTCTTCCTGATAAAAGCTAGTCGGAACTGGCTTTCCGATCAGTATCCATCCGTCTCTGCCGCCGCGGTGGCAGAGACGTGTTGGATCACGTCCTTTTCCTTTCTTCCTTCTTTTCGCAACTCGCGGGCGCTGAGAAATCCGTGTACAATTTGTTTGGATGCGTTATATTGTATCGAAACGTTTTCTTTCGGAGGACATATCCTATGAAAGCACGACATGCTCTCTGTATCCTGGCACTTATCGGGCTTATCGCTTTTGCTGGCGGATGCACCCGAATGAATCGAGCGCAACAGGGTGCAGCTCTTGGGACTGCAGCCGGAGCGGCAGTTGGTGGTTTGGCAACAAACTCATGGGAAGGTGCAGCCATTGGTGGTGCCGTTGGATTAGGTGGCGGGTATATTATCGGCAACGAAATGGATAAAGCAAACCGATATAAATATTATCGCCGCCCGTACAATGCCCCACCGCCGAGAAGGTATTAATTCCGGACCAAAAGTTCGCATACGAGGTATCATGCTTTCCCACATGGCATAGAGACACGAGGGCATCACACGATGCCCTCTTTCAAAATAAGCCAAGCATTTTCCCCGCGAATCAAACGGCCTAATCATTGAAATCCAACGCCGACGGAGGCGTGCACGATCTATTATGAATCCCATTTCTCGCCATCTCTCCGTTTTGTGTTTTTTTTGTCTTATACCGATGCTCGTCGCAGCGAGTTCACAGGGTAAGTCAGCTTCATCTGTCGCGACACCAGCTCCGGCGGCAATTTTACCGTTGCCCAAATCGTTTCCACCCGTCAGTGATTACGCGGACATGTTCTCCTCAAAGACGGAGAAAAAGATATCCCGTATGCTCGATACCTACAAACGCCAGTCCGGTCTCGGCGTTATGGTCATGACCATCGGCAGTTTGCGCGGTGATGATATCAATATGTATGCAGATCGAGTTCTTGATGCATCCGGGAAACACGCATTGTTGATCATCGCACGCCGAGAAGGAAAAATCGCTTTGATGCTCGATGAAGACCTCGAAGGACGCTTTAGTCAAGCTGATGCCAGACGCCTCATATCCTCGGATATTGTGACCCACTTCCAAGCTGGGCTTTATGACAAAGGCATAGAAGCTGCCGTAAAGACCCTAATTACCACCCTAGGAACGGCACCACTCCATAAATCCAAGTAATCCATTTTTTGGGGATCCATTTTTTGAGGAACCCACCCCTCTCTGTCCATTTTTTTTAGACCAGTCCACTTTCAACGGACAACACAAACCCGGCAATGCTTTCTTCATCAATGTTAAAAGTTTCTTTTCCATTTTTTCCGGAATGCACCCCGAATGGTATGATCTGTGCTTAGAGTTTCGCACCCGTATCACGCAATCCCATACGGGAGGGAAAACTATGATGCTCTCATTCGGACGATTCGTTTGGAATACTTTGGGCACGCTGGCCCTTGCCTATCTGATTTATCAGTGGGTTTTCGTCAATCCCGATGCAGCGCAACGCTTCTTCCAGCGTATCAGCGGTGTCGTGGTGGGATTGTTCGGCATGCCAGTCGCCTTCTAACGAGTTTTCCTTCGTGTTAGACGAACACGATTATCAATTTTCACCATTCTTTTCTGGACAGCACTTTATCCGTCCCATGATTGATGCATATTTCTGGGATCGGACGAACTCTTGTTTGCTTTCCTCAACACCAGCGTATCATTGCGTTTCATTCTCCAATAGGACATCCAGAATGGCTGCAATAGCCGCATAGGGATCGGAAATAGCAGCAAATGCCGCTGTTTGAGGCCCCGTTATATCGTTATCTGTTTGTGCATCAGCAACAACAAAAAAAGTCCCTGAAAGTTGGGGATCAACAGTCATATCAGCCTCAACGGTTTCTTCAGCCGCATCAAACACTCCATCACGAGGTTGCATGGCAACGGTCGTGGATACCAACACGCCTTGTAGAGAATACAGCCCGACCGAGGCAGAGCGAACGACGGTCCCAGCTTGGCTTACTTGTGCAACGGCGGTGATGTGCAGTTGTCTCTTGGCACTATCGTTAACGATTGATGTCACTTCGACGAGTGGACCGGAAGGAGTCAGATACGGCGTTGCCCCATTCGTGAACGCATAGAGCAGGGTTTTGCGCATACTCGGCCAAATCGTTTGCTCGAACTCTGGACATTCCTGAAAAAAATCTGTTCCCATCTCTATCGTATACGAAGCAACACCGCGTTCTCCATATCCAAAGTCGTCGGCAGCTCCATCTGTTGGATACAATCCCGAGGCCTGGCCGGCCCAATACCCGTTTTGACCAGCCAAGGCTTGACCAAGAACCGACAATGTTTCGTTTGGCGGGGAGTTATACGTGTACCCCCACGGCCAAAGCACCATTTCACCATAGCTATGGAGATCAATATACAAACCGGGCGTATCGTCGGGAGCCGCATCATAGTCGGCCTCTCCACGGCGATCCGGAAAAATCGATCGTATGTATTCAGTGACGGCTGTGGTCTCCGGCTCACTTGACGACATCGGTCCGCGATAATCGTTTGCACATTCGAAGGGGCTTGAGCCATTACAACAGGCCCAATTGAAGGGAAAATTTCGGTTGAGATCGACACCGCGATTGTCTGTCGCCGCACAGAAAGTATTATTCGTATTTTTACGCCACAACAGTCCTGTTTGAGCTTGAGCACGCCCATCAGGATTCACCACCGGAATAAGATGTATTTGACGGGTCGCGAGGAGCCAAGCGATTTCCGGATCGGAGTCGGCAAAGGAGACAAGATATTCGGCAAATCGTACCGCAACCTCAGGAGGGGCCAACTCTCTGGCATGTATCCCCGCTGTCAGCAACACAATCGGAGCTGTTGTCCCCTCAACCGCCGGCTTCCCGAGGCGAAGCAGCATGATATCGTGGCCACCAAGTTCCTGCGTCTTTTCCCATGAGTCGCCAATATCCGACCAGAGAACGAGATCGGGTCGGCGCTGTGCCAAATCAGCGCAAGCGGCATAGAGCTCATCTGTTGTTCGCAGACAACTATATCCGGAAATCGTGCGCTTCTGACGAGCACGAGTCACAATGCCCGATGATCCAAAATATTTTTCCGTTTTTTCGAGATCAACCCGGACGCGATAGCCACTGGCCTCCAGTTCTAAACGCTCTGCTCCAGACACATCGAACACCGCGCAATGCATCGCCGGGATGACAGTCCATGGAACAAAACGTTCAAAAACCTGTTGCATGGCCTCCGTGTTTTCATGACACACTTCAACAACAAACCGGTCTTGACCGCGAGCCGGTATGACACCACACACCAGAGACAGGATCACTCCGAAGATGATATTTCGAACGCGCATGATTCTCTCCACTCCAAACCGCCAAGATCTTGCACTCTCGCACGCCGCACGATACATTTCGTTTTTCAACACGTTAATCTGGATATATCCATGGAACCAGCTCCCGTATACAGTTTCGTCAAGCACGTACAACCATACGAATGTGGACCAGGGGCAACACTTCCCGGACATGCGTTGACGGGAATAATCCAGACCGCGGCCTCATCGCATGCCGATCGCCTTGGCTCCGGCATGAACGATCTGGCCCAACGAGGATATTTCTGGGCTTTGTCCGTCCTACATATCGAAATAGACCGAATGCCGGAACAGAATATGGAGGTGGACGTCTCAACATGGCCCAGCGCCTTCAATCGCCTCCGTGTCGGGCGGGAGTTTATTGGACAACTTCCCGATAATGAGGTTCTGTTTCGTGCCAGTTCAGAGTGGATTGTCGTGGATGCGACCAAACGTCGCGCCGTTGACCCGCGTTTTCTTGCCGAACTCTATGAACCGCGCAAGCAATTTGCTCTCTCTTTTCCAATCAAGCGATTGAAACCCGCACGCATCCCCGACAATGCCGGCTCGCAGGCGAGCTTTCGTGTTTGTCGCAGCAGTCTTGATATCAACGCACACGTCAACAATACGGAATATATCCGTGTAAGTCTTGATGCACTCTACGATGCAGGCATCCACGGCAACCTTGCCTCACTCTGGGTGACATTTCACAATGAATCGTTCTTCAACGACGTTATCGATTTATTCATCACTCGTCAGGAAACGAACGGAGAACATGTGCAAGTGACCGGTCTCTGTCGAGAAAAGCCCATTTTTTGTGCGCAATGTAGTTTCCGTTCCGTACCGACCTCGTAGTCGTTCCTTGCAACTTCTCGTTGAATTCTGTTAGTTGGAGGAATGAAATACGACTTCGATACCGTCATCGACCGGCGTGGCACTCATTGTGAAAAATGGGATGGAATGGAAGAACGTTTCGGCGTATCGCCCGATACCGGACTCGCCATGTGGGTGGCGGATATGGAATTTCGTCCTCCACCTGAAGTCATCCAAGCTCTGGCCAAAGCGATTGATCATGGAATTTTTGGCTATTATGGCAACGATATCGATTATCCACTGGCGGTTGCCGGCTGGATGAATCGTCGCCATAAGTGGCGTATCGATCCGGAATGGATTCTGACCTCTCCAGGCATTGTATCCGGAGCAAGCCTTATCATCCAGGCATTATGTAAGCCCGGCGATGCCGTCGTGCTGATGCCTCCCCTCTACCCTCCCTTTTATGGGGCCGTGACACGCAATGGTTGTCGTGTTCTCGAATGTCCGTTGGTCATAGAAAACGGACGCTACCAAATGAATCTCGATTACCTCATTCAATGTCTTCAAGCCAACCCCGCTGCACGTCTTCTTGTCCTTTGCAGTCCGCATAATCCCGGAGGCCGGGTTTGGACGGAATCGGAACTCAAGTCGCTTGCAGAAATCTGCCTTGATTTCAATCTGCTTATTTTGTCGGACGAAATCCATCATGACATTGTTTTTCCGGAACATGTCCATACTCCCATAGCCACGCTTGGACCGGCCGTCGCCGAAAGGACCGTCACCTGTACGTCAGCCACCAAAACATTCAATCTGGCCGGTACGATGACAGGCAATATCATAGCATCGAATCCGATTCTGCATCGTGAAATATTCCGTCAACTGGCGCGGTGCGGATTGTATACGCCCAATATGTTCGGTCCCTTGGCCGCTGTCGCTGCCTACACCCATGGTGCCCCTTGGCTTGACGCACTCCTTCCGTACCTTAAAAGTAATCGCGATCTGGTAGATTCAACCGTCGCCGAACATCTCCCTGGAGTCACATCAATGCCGCTTGACGGAACGTATCTTTCCTGGCTTGACTTTTCCGGAACAGGCCTTCCTATGGAGGACGTCCAGAGGCGCATAACGAATCAGGCGGGTTTAGCCCTCAATGTGGGGGCAACCTTCGGCACAGGTGGAGAAACATACATGCGGTTTAATTTCGCCTGTCCGAAAAGCATGCTCAACCAGGCGTTAGATCGACTTGTTGCAGCGTTTGCCAATGGATAATGTTCGATTTCTGACATATAGTGTCCTACGAATTGTAATTAATGGACACTAGATCCTGAAAAAGGCACACGTCCATGGCACTCCTAACTTAACAATGCATTACACCGGATATCCTTGCCAATCATTCAATACATTGGCACCAACATAGTCATGCTATAACGTTACAAGTCCGTTTTCTTTAACACCGTAGTCCGAGGTATTCCGTGAACAATTCATCTCTTGTCAAAACAATGCTTGTCCGAGGACTTTTGACGATACTATTCATCCTTGGAGTGAGTTATCTCCTGATGTACAATGTTCTCTCTTTCCCTGGCTGGAATGCATTGTATGGAGTTTGTATCATGGCTGCCGGGTTTATCGTCCTCGGCGTTGTTCAATTTTTTGGGGTGCAGGCCCATATTGTCACAGCTATTGATCGTCTTGTAAATTATACCAAATCCGCCACATCAAACAAAAAAACGATTCCTCTTGAAGGGCCGTTTCGTGGTGAGCTTGATACACTTGCCCAAGCACTTGTTACACTGGTCGAGACTGCACACGAACGCGAACAGGAAGCGATCACCAACGAACATGCCGCCCAGGACCGCCTTCGTGAAATCGAAGCAACACTTAAAGAACTCCAGGAGCATGATGCCGACTCGAGACAGCTTCTTGAGAGTATGCAGCAAGCGGCGGATCAGGCTAAACAGGTATCCAGCCAAGTCACCGATTCCGTCGGCGACCTGTCCAACGAAGTCGAGAAAGTTCACAGCGGCATGCAAACACAAACCGATCGCATGATTGAGACGGCTACCGCCATGGAGCAGATGCACATGACGGTTATGGAGATCGCGCAAAACGCTGCCAGCGCCGCCTCCAATGCAAAAAAATCTCAGGAAAAAGCCCAAATAGGGGCACTCAATGTCAAGGAATCGGTACAGTCGATTTTAGCCATTGAAAAGCGCGTCCTTGGATTGAAAGAAACCATGGATCGTCTGGGAGCACAGGCCGAATCCATTGGTGAGGTACTTCGCGTCATCAACGATATTGCCGACCAAACGAATCTGCTTGCGCTCAATGCGGCTATTGAGGCGGCTCGTGCTGGTGACGCAGGACGTGGTTTTGCCGTTGTTGCTGATGAGGTCCGCAAGCTAGCGGAAAAAACCATGACCGCGACCCAAGAAGTTGAAGGGGCCATCGCATCGATTCAAGATGTAGCTCGCATGAATATTGATGCTGTCGATGCAACAGCGGAAAACATTACGACAAGTACGGCCTCAGCGACGAAGGCCGGTGAATTCATGCAAGAAATTGTGGCCTTGATCGAAGAAACATCAGCTCAAGTCGAATCCATTGCAACGGCTTCTGAGGAACAGTCGGCGACATCGGATCAGATCACCGGCGCCGTGGCCGAAGTCTCGAATGTTGCCGAGCAGACGGCCATTGGTATGGGACGGTCGGCTGAAACACTGGCTCGAATGACTGGACTTGTTGGTGAACTCGACGGTGTTGTTCACAACATCTGCGCAGCGAATAAACCCGGGAAGACATTGGGGCTCTCTTCGGGAAAACTCATGGAATGGTCGGATGAGTTATCGGTTGGCATCGATTCCATTGATCGACAACATAAACGCCTTCTCGACCTTATCAACCAACTCAACGATGCCATGAAGAACAAGCGCTCCAAAACAACACTCCTTCAGACCATTGATGCGCTGAAACAATACACGGTCGAACATTTCAGCAAAGAAGAAGAGCTGTTCAAACGTTATGGCTACCCCGATGAAGAGGCACACCGGCGAGTTCATGCGTCATTTGTCGACAAAGTCAAAACATTTGAGAAGGATGTCAAAGCAGGCCGCGTTACGGTTTCTTTAAGCATCATGAACTTTCTCAAGGATTGGCTCATCAAGCATATCATGGGAACTGATAAAAAATACGGACCGTTCTTGTCGTCCAAGGGAGTCCGCTAGATTGTTTCTTTTGTCCGGACCAGCATTGCTGGTCCGGACAAATGTTTTTCTGTCGGTTCACCATACAAGGAGCTGGCGTGTCAGTTTTTCCCCGCCTCATGTTCAAACTCATCTGGCTGGCAACGGTTTTTTTCGGTATCACCCTGCTCAGTTTTGTTGTCATTCATCTCGCGCCGGGCAAACCCACCGATATGCAGACCACATTGAATCCTGCTATTACTCCCGAAGCCCGAGCCCGTCTTGAAACGCTTTACGGACTTGATCAACCCCTTCATGTGCAATACGGGCGTTGGCTTTCTCGAATTGTCCGTTTCGACTTTGGGACATCCCTTTCCGGTGACCACCGTCCTGTGTGGGAAAAAATCCGCGAACGCTTACCGTTGACGGTTTTCATAAGTGCAAGCGCTCTCATACTGACGCTTTTTATTGCTATACCCATCGGCGTCCTTTCGGCAGCTCATCAAGGAGGTGCTTTCGATAAGATCGCCGCGATTGTAGTTTTTCTCGGATTTGCCATGCCATCGTTCTGGCTGGCGTTGCTTCTCATGCTCGCTTTCGGCATCCTCTGGCCCATTGTGCCGATTTCCGGTCTGACATCGCTCGACTACGCAAATCTCTCCCTCTTTGGCAAACTGCAAGACCTTGCCGCTCACCTTGCTCTTCCTATCTTTGTCACCACGTTCGGTTCATTGGCGGGCATGTCTCGCTATATGCGTGCGGCCATGCTTGAAGCGCTTCGACAGGATTATATTGTTACCGCGAGAGCCAAAGGACTGCCGATGCGAACGGTCATTTTCAAGCATGCGCTTCGCAATGCGCTCCTTCCCGTCATTACCCTGCTCGGACTTTCTGTCCCCATGCTCATTGGCGGGTCAGTCATCATCGAATCTGTTTTCGGTCTCCCTGGTCTGGGGCAACTCTTCTATAACGCTGTCATGGCCCGAGATTACCCACTCATCATGGGAAACCTCGTACTCGGTGCCACCCTCACGCTCAGCGGAAATCTTCTTGCTGACGCCGTATATTCGCTTGCCGACCCCCGAATACGTCGAGAGGCGTAGAACGACTGTTCAACGCCTCTTCCCGAAATATTTACTTGTGGAAACATGTGGTGCGGGCGCAAATCACAAGCGCCCCATATCGGAGTCAATAAAAGAACACGGAGCAATACACTCCATATCGCCTGAATATTTATGGACTACCGCAGTGCCCCATACGCAACCCCCTGAGTTCCCTCATCCAGTGCAGATGAAGGGGAACGCACAAAGTGCACGACACTGCTCAAAATGGCTTGAAGCTGTGTGCCAAAACCTTCACTTGCGTCGTGAAATGCACTATCGGTTTCCTCCAACATACCAATCTCGGTTTGCTGGAAGCCTTGGTCATCTTGCCCGTTGCCTGTTTGGCCGCCTTGGAAAGATGTCCGTATTTCATCGGGACCATGGGAATCCCTTTGAATGTATTCGTGTCCGTGAAGCGTCACATCCAGTACAGGCTGCCCTTTTTCATAGGTCTCGATATGGTGGCTGGAGTCATGAAGAAGGGAAGTCGTTTCGTCTTCGGTCAATCCCCCTCCAGTACGAAACTGTCCTTTAGACGGGATCTGATTTTCAGTTGCAGATTCTTTATGTTCCTTACGAGAAACCAGCTCTCCATCAACATAAGTCTCATCCGTCCAGGAAATGCTATACGGATTGGCCCCGGAACCGGACTTCGACACGGCTCCGGCCGTATTATAGTCCCCATTCACTGTGGTCGCGGCATCATGCTTCAACTCGCTTCCAAAAAGATCGGCCTCGGTCGACGCTTTATACGCCACGCTGGCAAGTAACGACGAGGCGGAATGCGTTTGCTGAGTCGCATACTCCTCTTCTGTCATACCCAACGTTTGAAAAATCGTAGCGCGGTCAGGCATTCCTTTGCCATCGACTTCTTTCATGGTCAGAGAGCCAGCACTGCGCCGTATCAATTCGCCCTTATTATACCAAGAAACAGATACAGACTGCGAAAGTCTCCCGTCTTTGGCTCCCCATCCATCCTTGTGATTATCTTCAAATGATGCTGTACGGAGAAGATTTCCCTCAGCATCATAGTTTGAAATTGATACATTCAACGATATATCATGCTTCCGTTCATTTGTGGTGAATGGACCTTGCAGAATGGTTGCAGATGTAGAGCGGTTTGTCAGATTTTCATACTCTGACTTCTGGTCGATTGTCATTTCTCCACGCAATTGACCATCGACAAAATCTTGAACACGCAACTGGTAATTCGTTGCCTGTTTATCTTGAGTTATAGACCCTGCCATGTCTTCAAGGGAAAACTCGATGCCCTTATTCTCAATATCAAACAAATCTTCGATGGCGAGCTTTGTCTGGCTCTCTTGTGGGACATCCTTCTTTTCCAATGATAAATCAATGACGGCATGTCCTCCCCTGTATGTACTCTCCAAATCCATGGCATCAGACATTTGACGAACCATTTCGCCATGTTGGAACCACGTGGCTGTCCTTGTCATGCGGGCTTCAGAATGCGCCTTCGACGAATTACTCAGTCCGGTCAACTCCACATGCAGTGTTTGGGAAACATCGCCATTAACGTCATACACTTCCGTGTCGAACACAGCAGAATCATTATCCAGTATACCGTTGATTTTCCTGAGTAACCCTCCATCTTTGTCATACTCGACAATCTCAATGGACCTTCCTTCCATGGTCACGACCTGACGAGTCCCATTCTCCAACACGTGTTCTCCAGGCGTCAGACCAAAACGTGTCTCCCACGTTGCAATGGATTGAGTCTCTTGTTCTTCCTGTTCCTGTAGGTAGCGGGCTCGCGCCTCACTGGAAATGATAATCGTGTCTTTCTGAGAGGTCTCAGAGCTTTGAATGTCGTTTTTTGCGGTGCTCCATGTATCCCACGACTCCGTTTGGGGAGAGAGACTTCCGCCACGAATATCACTGTACGACGAAGAGATAGCATCCGACATGCGGCATCCTTATTCATACACCCTGTTCAAATTATTTATAAAAACATCACAAAACCAAAGAGACATATCACTTATCGACAGTAACACATACTTCTTTAGACATATTGAAAAAGTAACCGTTGCGCGCTTTCAAGCTATACCCCTTCCGCACCACTGTCAGCCGCTATGAGGAGCACTACCTCACAGTACTCGCCTCTCCCCTGGCGTGTTTGAAGGGACATTTACGTAAAGATTCATGGAGAAGCACTCAATACGAAGCTATGGAGATATTGGAGCGAGCCGTCAGAGAACGGCTCGCTATTGTGCGTGAGAAGAGAAGCTCTCGGAAAGACCGCGCGTGCAGGCTTTAGCCTCTTCACGCGGAAGGAAGCAGAAGTGTTTGTTTTACCGACTCATGCGAAGATCGCTTTATTTCTTCAATTGGTATTTATTGACGGCATTAATGTGTTCACGCAAGGATTTACTGAAATAATGCTCGCCAGTACTCCCTTTTGCAACAAAATACAGATAGTTATGATGCTCTGCATTTTTAACGGCGAGAAGCGCTTCTTTACCGGGTGAACAAATCGGTCCAGGAGGCAAGCCGGGGTGTTGATACGTATTATAGGGGTTGGAAGGATCGTCGAGATGTTTACGCGTCAAGTTGCCGTCAAACTCCGGGCCGAGTCCATAGATAATGGTTGGATCGGTCTGCAACAGCATACCACGACGCAAACGATTGATAAACACACCGGCAATCCGAGGACGTTCAACGGGAACAGCAGACTCTTTTTCGACAATAGATGCCAGAGTCACAAATTCAAAAAGAACATTTCCCGTTGGAGCATCTTCCGGGAAGACTTCGGCAAGCTGCTTATTGAATTCTTTCAACATGGCTTCGACAACATACGTTGCGTCGTTGCCTTCCTGCTTCGTGAAAAAATAGGTTTCAGGAAAAAGGAATCCTTCGGCTGTTTTAGCGGGAATATTATATTTCCCCAGAATCGTTGGGTTGCGAGAAGCAGAGAGAAACGACGCGGCACTCCCCATGCCTGACTTTTCCACAATGGCGGCTGTCTGTTCCAGCGTCAGGCCTTCGGGCACGGACAAGCGATGGAGAAGGCCCTGGGAAGAAACAAGATGATTCAATACCCGAAGAGGTTTCCACCCGGTGTTGACCTCAAACTCCCCCGCACGGATTTTATCGCTTTTCTCCATAACCCGCGCCAAAATACGAAACGAAAACGCATCTTTCACCACGCCTTCGGCTTCAAGCTGTTTGGCAATGGCAATAAATGATTCTCCCGGTACAATCGTAATACGCTTGCTTTCTCCTGGTGTCGCAGGAGGAATGCTCAAAAAGCTATATCCATACCATCCGAGACCAAGGATGGCGAGCAGAAGCAGGCCAAACAGGCCAAGGAAAAGCGACTTCATATCATACTCCGGAAGGAAGTGAGATAGGACTCCAAAATAACAACAGCGGCTTGCTGATCCAGCACGCGCTTCTTCTTCTGGCCTCGCACGCCAGCAGTGTCAAGAAGAGCTTCTGCGTGGGCAGAGGACAAGGCTTCGTCAATAAATTCAATGGGAACATCGGTACGTCGACCAAGACTGGCGGCAAAATTCCGAACCTGTCTGGTTGTCAGAGAATCCGATCCATCGAGGTGCTGGGGTAAACCAAGCACAATACGCTCCACGTTTTTCTCTTCAATAAGCTCAAGCAGGCGTTCGAATAAGGCATCGCGCGTGGTTCGCTGAATCGTGCAGACCGGAAAGGCCATCGTTTTATCCGGATTCGAAACAGCCACTCCCACACGCTTCACCCCAAAATCAATCCCTAATACTGTCATACGTCCCCTACGTTGCTCTCTCTTCTTGGGAATCTTCCTCTGCCTTCGCAGGCAACATCACGATACACTCATCAAGTGTCCCATACCATGAAACATACGCTTCGCGGAAAACACAATAAACCACGCACCATGATGCAAAAAGGAAGGACCGAGTCCTCCCTCTTTGCATCGATACACTTTGGGGCCCCCTGCTCTATGGCGTCATACGCAGGTTATCGAGAATAGTTTGAAACGTAGAGAGCCAGGCAGCCGACGCAGGCCCTGTCTGATGATTCAGCATACGTTCATAGAAGACCGGAATGATGTCGGCATTCCGAGGAAAGTTCCAGATAAGCTGTTGTCCGCATTGAGCTGGATCACGTGTAAAAAACGTCGGATTTTGATTCATAACGGCGTCGGGAGCAGCCATAAGGCGGATGCGTATCTGCGTATCTCCCCGATAAAAAATAGCGGTTTGTTCAAACACAACACTACAGATTTCAAATTCAGCCAGAGTCGTGAACACTTTGGCGTGGAGTCTCCCGGGAATAGGGCGAACCCTCTGCGAAGCGGGCACAGCAAATGGTGGCTCTGCTCCGAATTGGCCCTGACGAAGCGCCTGGCGGTCTTCCAAAGCAATTTTTCGGGAAGCATCGAACGGTCCATCACCAGGCTCCAATTGAGACAGCGGGGTGATGGAAATCGCAATACCGAGTCCATGCCGTGGACCTCGACCATCGGCAACGAACTGAACGGAACGAGGATAGGACACGGTTAAACCGATACCGGGATACTGTTTGAAATTCATACCAGGAACCGGTGGAGGAGCACTGGGCCTGGGAGCCGGTGACAACAAGAAAAAAACGCCGTCACGCATAAAAATCAATCGGCGGGGAGACACTTGAATAACCCGTTCCAGACCAGGCAAGCGACAGCCGGTCTCAACCACCGTTATGCGCGTTGCAGGATCAATATCCAGTGCTTTGGGTGACACATGATATGCACTGGAAATATAGCCTCCAGCATTAATACGACGCGGGAGCACTGAAACCGCGCACGTTTCCCCCTCAAAGGACATGGTCGTTGCGGATGTGGGGTTGGGATTGAATTCCACCACCTTCCCAACAAAGGTTTGTGCTCGGGTGGCATTCATACCGCTCGGTCCCGGCATGACAAATCGTTCAATCCTCCAGTATCGGGCCTCCGGTTGCGCCCACGCAGAAGAAGCAGTCGGTCCGGAAGCGATACAAAACGCGACAAATAAAACAAACACATACATACACCGGGTTGCAAAGCACTGCGATGTCATGGCAAAGCCGTCCTTTGTTTGCTGATTGTTCATATGCATACCATTGTACGTGGAAAGAACTCCGATGTAAATTTTCTCCAAGCGAGGTGACGATGAACGAAGTATTCTTGACGTGCGAGCAGGTCGGTCCATCAAAATGGAAACCACGTTTTCATGAATCAGACTTTCTTGCCGCAATTGATCGTATAGCTCTGGCCGGACAAGCTTATGCATTGGAGTTTGCTCCCGAGCCCGAGGTGCATTCCCGGCAACTTTGGCGCATTGAGCACCCAACAGCCGAGAGCGGTTTTCGTCTGACCATGACCGAGTGGATGGCAATGGAAGGCGGCATGGAGCCGACCCACATGATCGAACTTGTCTTCGATGAAGACGGGAAATTTCTCGGCGCGGGCCGGTTTCTCGCATTTGCCGCGACTGCAGAAGAAATTCAAGACGACGACCCCGATTTGGAGATCGTCTGTTCCATTTGGTCGCATTTGGGAGGACTGACCCGACCAACCACAGAAGAACTCCTTGATGCTCCTGACTCCACGTCCTGTTGTGGCGAACATTACCCCGACGACTGATCTCCTCTGTCGTCTCCAACCAAGATAACACTTTTCCGCCTTCCAAACACATCATCCTGTGTCGCATCCCCTGATGAAGTTTCCTCGCTTGACGTGAGGGATACTTCATTTGACTTTTATCAACTTCCTCGTCATACCGTTATTCTATGCGTGTCTTTGCGCCAACGTCTGCTTCGCTCTTGTGCTATAAAGGAAACGTCATGGATACCAACAGACTCAGCACCCTTGCCCGCTTGATACGACGAAATATTCTCATTTCGTCAACAACGGCCGGATCAGGACACCCCACATCTTCCCTTTCGGCCACGGACCTGATGACGGGACTCTTCTTTGGAAGTATTCTGCGTTTCGACCCGAGTCGACCGGGACATCCCGGAAATGATCGGGTTATTTTTTCCAAAGGGCATGCCTCGCCACTATTTTATGCGTTATGGGCTGCAGCCGGAGCCATCCAAGACGAAGAATTGAAGACATTTCGCGCCTTCGGCTCTCCACTCGAAGGACATCCGACAGCTCGTTTTCCTTTAGCGGAAGCCGCGACCGGTTCTTTAGGACAAGGTCTTTCTATCGGTGCCGGCATGGCACTTTGCGCCAAATATTTGGAAAACGCGCCAACACGAACCTATGTCCTGCTTGGAGATTCGGAAATGGCCGAAGGATCTGTGTGGGAAGCGATCCAGCTCGCAGTTCACTACAAGTTGAACAACCTCATTGCCATTCTCGACGTTAACCGATTGGGTCAACGCGGTGAAACCATGTATGGTCACAATGTTACTGCTTATGACGAACGCGTACGGGCCTTCGGTTGGGAAACTTGTGTCATCGACGGCCATGATATGGACTCCATCCTCAATGCGTATGCCCGAGCCACAGCCCACACAGCCAAAGTGCCATTCATGATCATCGCCAAAACCATCAAAGGCAAAGGCGTACCATTCGCCGAAGACCTCAATGGCTGGCATGGAAAGCCTATTCCCAAAGACCGCCTGAACGAGGCCTTGACCGCGCTTGGAGAGGTTCCTGCCGATCTTCGTGGTAACATTGCGGCGCCCCTGGATATCCGCTCCGAGCCGATGCCTTCCGCCCCGCCTCCACATCCTTCCTATTCAGTCGGGGAACCCATTGCTACCCGCAAAGCATACGGAGAAGGCCTCGTTCGCATTGCTGACGCGTTTCCCGATATGGTTGTGCTTGATGCCGAAGTCAGTAATTCAACATATGCCGATACCTTCAAAAAAGCCTATCCGAATCGGTTTTTCGAAATGTACATTGCTGAGCAAAACATGGTAGGCATGGCTTTGGGATTGTCACGGAGAGGCCGACTTCCTTTTGTGTCAACATTTGGCGCGTTTTTCACCAGAGCGTTTGATCAAATTCGCATGAGCCGGTACTCTGGGGCCAACATCATATTTTGTGGATCCCATGCCGGCGTTTCCATCGGCGAAGATGGCCCTTCGCAAATGGGACTTGAAGATATTGCCATGTTTCGGAGCGTTTTGGACAGTGTCGTTTTATATCCGAGCGATGCGGTTTCCTGTGTCAAATTGACAGAAGCCGCCGCAGAGTATGGTGGCATTGTCTATATCAGAACCACGCGTGGCAGCACGCCGGTACTCTACGACAACGCAGAATATTTCCCCATCGGAGGATTCAAAATCCTTCGACAATCAGACCTCGATGTTGCCACCATTATCGGTGCGGGTCTGACAGTACATGAAGCGTTAGCGGCCTGGGAGGAATTGAAGCAACAAAACATATCCGTTCGAGTTATCGACCTGTATTGCGTCAAGCCCCTTGACGGTCAGACATTGGCCGCCGCAGCCTCGCAAGGGCCGATTATCACCGTGGAAGATCATGGCCCGACTGGTGGATTGGGAGAAGCCGTAAGCGCGGCTTTGGCGAATACCGATTTGCACGTTGTCAGTCTGGCCGTATCCAAAATGCCCATGAGCGGCACACCCGACGAGCTCCTCAACTACGAAACCATTTCCAGAACGAGCATCGTCAAAAAAGTACAGGAGATCGTATGAGACCGGACAATCTGAACACGAAAATATTCCTCGATGGAGCCGATCCGGATCAAACGCGGGATATTCTTGACCGACTCGGTTTTCTTGATGGTCAAACAACCAACCCCAGTTTGGTGGCCAAAAACCCACAGGCCCAACAACACGTCAAAACTGACGGTACGTTTCAAAAAGAAGAACTCCTCGGCTTTTATAAAAAAGTGATCCAGGAAATCTCCTCCCTCATCCCAGAAGGTTCCGTTTCGATCGAAGTCTATGCCGACAGCAACACGACAGCGCAAGCCATGATTGACCAAGGCACTCAGATGTTTGATTGGATTCCCAATGCACACATCAAATGTCCTACAACAACAGCCGGGCTCGAAGCCGCCAACCGGCTCATAGCGGCAGGTAAACGCGTGAACATGACGTTGTGCTTCACGCAGGAACAGGCCGCAGCCGTATACACGGCAACCCAAGGGGCCAAACCCGGCGATGTGTTTGTTTCTCCTTTTATCGGTCGGCTTGATGATCGCAACCAGCGTGGTCTCGATCTCATTGCGAATATTCTCAAAATGTACTCCCCAGGTGACGGGCATGTCGAAGTTCTGGCCGCCAGTGTGCGCAGCCTCGATCACTTCCTCAATTGCCTCAAACTCAACCCGGACATTGTCACCGTTCCTCACAATGTTCTTGTGGATTGGGCCGATGCCGGGATGCCGGTTCCAACAGACCCTGTCCGTGTTCCGGCCAGACTGGCCCCCATCATTTACCAGAACATTGCCTTGGACAAACCGTGGCAAGACTACAACATCATGCATGACCTTACCGACTCGGGCATGGCGAAATTCGCCAGCGACTGGAACAATCTCATCACAGCCTAAACCCTGGAGGAATGTATGAAATTGGCAATGCTCGGCCTTGGTCGCATGGGCGGCAACATGGCCAAACGTCTGTCCCGTGCTGGTCATCAGGTGGTTGCTTGGAACCGTACGTTTTCCAAAGCACAAGATATTGCGAAGACAGAGGAGCATATACAGGCCGTCGAAACTTTTCCTGAGGTTGTCGCGGCTCTTGAAGCCCCTCGCGTTGTCTGGGTTATGCTTCCGGCAGGCAAGCCGGTCGACGATGCATTGAACCAGTTGATCGACTTGCTTGAACCAGGAGATATCGTGGTGGAGGGGGGCAATACCCACTTTAAAGACGATCTTCGTCGTGCTCCTGCGTTTACCGATAAAGGCATCCATTATGTCGACGCTGGTGTTTCCGGCGGTATTTGGGGACTCCAAATCGGCTATTGCACCATGCTCGGCGGTCCGAAAGAAGCTGTCCAAGCCATTGAACCGGCAATGATCGACCTTGCGCCCAGGGATGGGTTTCTCCACTGCGGCCCAACTGGAGCCGGTCACTTTGTCAAAATGGTCCACAACGGCATTGAATACGGCATGATGCAAGCCTATGCCGAGGGCTTTGCCGTCCTCGACGCATCGGAATACAGTGAGCATTTCGATTACACAAAGATCAGTCATCTCTGGAATCAGGGAAGTGTCATCCGATCCTGGCTGCTGGAGTTATGCGAACGTATGTTTAGCGACGACCCGCATTTAGACGGACTTGAAGCCTATGTCGATGATTCGGGAGAAGGACGCTGGACCGTCAGTGAAGCGATCGATACAGCTGTTCCAACGCCGGTTCTCACCTTGGCATTGATGGAACGATTTCGATCACGACAACCCGATTTTTTTGGCGATCGCGTTTTGGCCGCACTCCGGAACCAATTCGGTGGTCACGCCGTCAAAAAGAAGTAACCCGACACACACGAACCGTTTGTGCAACAACGCGTTGCACAAACGGTTCGAAGAGCAAACAGCATGCCGTGGCGAGATGCGGTATATCAATTTCCGCTCTGCGCCACATTATCTGCAATAAAATTGTGGCATTGAGAAGCTCGGGATGCCCCTCCCCCCTTGCACAATGACCGTACTCTCTTTCTCAAGGAGTAGATAATGATATTGAATAACGGTCCAGCCTGTCTCGAACAGGATCGCCCCAGCCCATGTACCTTGGTTATTTTTGGGGCATCGGGCGACCTGACATCGCGCAAACTCATCCCTTCGTTAGCCAACTTGTTCCGCGTCGGTCGTCTTCCCGATAGTTTTGCCATTATCGGTGCTGCGCGATCAGAAATGAACAATGAGAGCTTTCGCGACGTCATGCGCAAAGCGCTTCAAGACACAGGTCTTTTAGCGGGCATTGCCTGGAAAGACTTTGCCCGACGTCTCTTTTATTACCGTCTGGATTATAAGCAACCTGACGATTACGCCAATCTCAAAGCGTCTATTGAATCCATTGAACAGGACTTGAATTTACCCGGCAATCGTATGTTTTACCTGGCTATACCTCCAGGACTCTACCAACCCGTCGCCCGAAACCTTGGTGCTGTAGGATTGGCAAATAGCCCTTCTGACGATGTTTGGTGTCGGATAGTTGTAGAAAAGCCGTTCGGCCGTGACTTGAAGTCATCTCAGGAACTTGATGCGGCACTGCATGAGTACTTTGACGAGAACCAAATTTTCCGTATCGATCATTACCTTGCCAAAGAAACCATACAGAACTTGTTACTGTTCCGGTTTGCCAACGCCATCTTCGAACCGGTTTGGAATCTGCATTATATTGATTACGTCAGTATCACAGCTGCAGAACGGCTTGGAGTGGAGTATCGTGCAGGATACTACGATGAGTCCGGCGTATTACGCGACATGTTTCAAAATCATATGATGCAACTTCTGGCTATGGCGACCATAGAGCCACCCTCTAAGTTCCAATCTGACCGGGTTCGCGATGAAAAAGCGAAGGTTTACCGCAGCTTGCGCCCCTTCGACCTTAAAAATCAATTTGAAGATCTCGTTCTCGGACAGTATGAGAGCGGTGTTGTCGAAGGAAAACGCGTTGTCGGATACCGTGAAGAATCTGGCGTCACACACAACTCACTCACACCGACATTTGCCATGTTGCGTGCATATATTGATAATTGGCGATGGCAAGGTGTTCCCTTCTATATCACGTCGGGAAAACGCATGCCCAAAAAAGTGACGCGTATCGTGGTGCAATTCAAACAGGTTCCTCATTCCATTTTTCGCGATATTCTTGGTCCTGACTTCATTGCAGCTAACCGCCTCGTTATGGAAACCTACCCGAATGAATCCATCCGAATGTCGTTCCAAGTCAAACAACCGGATACCCGTTTGTGCTTGCGAACATCGTCAATGCACTTCAATTTCAATGAAGGAGTCTCCGGCCCCATACTTGATGCGTATGAGAAGGTACTCATTGATAGCATGATCGGTGATCACATGCTGTTCTGGAGACAGGATAGCGTGGAACTTTGTTGGGAATTCCTCACTCCGATCCTGGAAATGTGTGACGAATGCTCAGAATTGGAAAAGCATATTCGATTCTATCCCTCCGGTTCTTGGGGACCGGAAGAAACAGCCCGGATTTATAGCGGGTACATTGATGACGTGTCACGATAGCCTTCCCCTCTGTTCGATGAGCATACGGATCGTACGAATCATCCGTATGCTCATTCAGCACGTGAAAACTCGCTCTTTTTCCCTTCTTATTGCCACCGCAACCACATAAAAGGATTCCACAAGACTATTCAATATAATTCCATCAAAAAAAATCCACAAATTGATTTTTATAACAATTCTAGCATCCAACCTTGACGAAAAACGTTCCATATAGCATAAAAAAATATCTTACACTCTCTTCGCTGGCAAGTTAAATAACACTACACATGCAGTCCTCTCTTCTTCTCTGCGGGATTAGGACATCACCGTATTGTGTTATGCTTCGTGATGTACGCCACCCCAGCGAAATATATTGTATTGTGCTGTTCATGAAGACTCAACACAAGGAGTCAACGATGAAACGCATTCTTGTTGTGGATGATTCACCAGAAATACGAGACGCTATTTCCAGTTTTCTGGAAATAGATTACGATATCCAGATTGCTCAAGATGGCTTTGAAGCGGTGTCAAATGTGACGGAAAACCCTGTGGATCTTGTATTGCTCGATATCAAGATGCCAGGGATAGACGGCTTTGAGACAATGCGCCGAATGCATGGCATACGTCCTGGGTTGCCGGTTATTTTTATTACCGCACATAAAGATCTCGCACAATTCCACAGTGCTTTTTTTGAAGGCGCAGAAGACTTTGTTGTCAAGCCATTCGATTTATATGACCTTGAAGAACGAATAAAACGAACCTTCCACTTTCGCGACACCGCAGACATTATTTTCCCAAACGACATGGCCATGTCCATGGCGCGCTGTTTCGCCAGAGCCGTTTCCTTCAAAGATGAATACACAGGATGCCATAGTGAACGCGTTGCAATATATGCTATGGTTATAGGACGAGAACTCGGCTTTTCCGGTCACGATATTCACTCGCTTCTGCTCGAAAGCCTCGTCCATGATGTAGGTAAACTGGGTATCCGTGACGCTGTTCTCCTGAAACCCGGCAAACTCGATGGTCCAGGCGAATGGGATCACATGAAAAGCCACGCAGAAAAAACCTATCAGATCCTTGCAGAGATCACGATACCAGGATGGGAGGAAGTAGCATTCAACGCATCTTCACATCATGAACGATTCGGAGGCGGAGGGTATCCTCGCGGACTGGTTGGAGAGGACATCCCGCTTAGAGCCCGCATTTTGGCTTTGGCGGACATTTGGGATGCCGTCAATAGCAAACGGACCTACAAGGAGGCGTTTACACTGACGCGGAGTTTGGAAATCATGAACTCTTTACGTGGAAAGACATTGGATCCCCACCTTGTCGACGTTTTTTTCGCGGCTCGTGAGAAAGGCGCTTTTGATCCAGCATTTCTGGCAACCGTTCAAGAAAAAGAAAAAATGACCGGCATGAAGCGGGAGTACCTATTGTGAATTAAAGCCAACACAATGTATTATTCGACGATCGACAAGATCGGCCGAGGAGAAAAGTCATGGCGAGACTCCTGCTCATCGACGATGACCGTATTTTACGGACAACCATCACTAAAGCACTCTCCTCGCGCGGGTATGAGGTCACCAGTCTCGGTTCCGGTGAAGAAGCGATGCTCATAGGACCGAGCCATTGTGCAAATTTCGATCTTGTCATGATGGATAATCTCATGCCAGGTATCGATGGCTTTAACGCATTTCAATATATGTATGAGTCTTGTGATGCCGCTCCCCCCGCCATCATGCTGACAGCCCATAGCAGTCTCTCGCTCGCCGTTGAATTTTTGAAAGCAGGTGGCGCCGACTTTATTGAGAAACCTGTCGTTGACTTCGACATCCTCGATCTGAAAATTCAACGGGCTATCGCTCAACACTCGCTCAAAAAACAAATTCAAGAAGCGCATGTCGCACGGGAAGCTGCCGAACGCACGACCAAATTGCAAGACGTTTTCATCTCTCTTGTCGGACATGAACTGCGCACGCCGATCAGTCAAGCTCTCGGCCTCCTCCAAACAATCCAACGCCTCCTCCAACGCGACAACCTCACTCCGGACAAATTGAATGAACTGCTGACCAAAGCCACCGAAGCAATCGCTTTACTCGGCGCTATCGTGGCGGACATTATGGAAACGTCACACGACGAAGCAACACGAGAAATAGAATTCGAGTTGATTGATATCGCCGAGATTGTTCGCGAAATAGGCGAGCATATGCGCCCGGTTTGTGAGAAGAAAGATCTTGAACTCATTCTCCCGACTCAACATGAAAAAGTCATGGTTGTGGCAGATAAAGCGCTTTTAGATCAAGCTCTGTCACATCTCATTGAGAACGCCATCATCTATACTCAAAAAGGAAGAATTCGAATTTCGCTTCAAGTGAACGACATCGAGGTGATTGTTTTTGTTCACGATACAGGACCAGGCATAGACGAGCAGTATCATCAAACAATTTTCAATCGTTTTACCCGTCTCGATGAAACAGGTCAGCATCAAGGCGCAGGGTTGGGATTATTCCTGGCACAACGTGCCGCACATCGCATGGGCGGCCATATTGAACTCAAAAGCACTCTTGGTGTCGGCAGTACATTCATGTTTTTTCTCCCCCGGCAGGAGGCGAATCAATGATCGTTCTTGCCTTACTCCTGGTTATTTCCAGCTTGACTTCTCCCGGCTACGCTCAAGAAACGCTTGTCTTCAACAGCCAGGTTACTAATCGTATCTTGGGGCCACAATGTGTTCTCAACGCCGATAATGTTCTCAAAGAGGCGCTTGAGTCATTAGGGTATTCCGTTAAATTCATCCAATACCCCCCTTTACGAAGCCTCATGGAGGTCGATTCCGGCCACATTGATGGGGAAAGCACACTTTTTGAATACAACGCAAAACGATTTCCAAATATTGTTCGCGTGAAAGAAGCAGTATTGGAAGACATGCCGATCGAAGCCTTCATGATCAAGCCTCCCCCTTTCAATCCAACACCGGGGCCAGCCGTTTTCGGATATGTTCGAGGGCTCTTCGACCCCTCTCCTCTTGTCGGACATGACCATGTCGTTGAGACCGACTCGGGAGAATCGCTTTTTGCTTTACTGGCCAAAGGCCGCATAGATGTGGCTGTTTTTTGTCGTGATGCCGGCCTGTCTTTAGGGCAGCACCTCAAAATTGAAGGATTCACCGTGGTGGCACATATTGCACAAGTTGATGTTTATGTAGCGCTCAACAAACGTCATGCCGATTTGGCTAAATCCTTGAGTCAAGTCCTCCTCGAAATGAAACACAACGGTCGATATAAAACAATTTTGTCTAACGAAAATGATTCATATCCAGATAGGACAGGTCATCCCTGATGCTACACTCTCGCGATTCCATTGGTTGGAGAGTATTTATATACGTCATGTTCATTGCCGTTGTGGCAATGCTTATCATTTCGTCCATTCGCTATGCCCTGGAATATCGCGCTACACAAGAACAGCTCAATGATTATCTCAAACAAACTTCGGCCAAATTGTTACCACCTCTGACCAAAGCAGTCTGGCGAGCGAATAACGATATGGTCCAGACGATTTTAGACAGTATTGTCGGACAAGGCCCCATTGTTTGGGCCGGTGTCGCAGAGGATAACACTTTTACGGCTGAGGCCGGAAAACGTCTCAAAGAAAACGAGCGTATTGAATCTTTTCCACTCTTACAGGACGAAACGCGCGAGATAGGCCTTCTCATTGTGACCCTTGATATGTCTGACATTTATAATGATGTGCGCAATGAATCATATATCTTTCTTCTCATTCAATGCATTGAAGTCATGTGCGTTGCATTGGCAATGCTTTTCATCTTCAACAAGATGGTCACCAAGCCTTTGCGATTTATGGCCAAGCAAGCACAGAATCTGAATATCGAATCACCCTTAGATTTCTTTCCATCCAACCCCACAGGCCTTCATGGCGGAGAAAGAAACGAACTTGGTATTCTCGCACAAGCCGTTAATAATGCCTTACGTGAAGCCCGTATTGCATACGGCGAAGCGAAACGCTCCTCAGCAAGCCTGGTGCAGGCTGTTGATGACTTAAAAAAAGAAATAAAAAAACGACACCATGCAGAGGAAGAACAGGCCCGCTTTCAGCAATTACTTGTTTCGGTTTTTTATGCCCTTCACGAGACAATCCACGTTATCGATAACTCCATGCATCTTGTCATGACGAATTCCATGGAACATAGCAATCTTATTGGGAAAGCTATTCCTGCATACGAAGCACACGACCACAAAAGGCCACTGACTAATCCATTCGGTTTGGCATGTGACATTGCTCTCGTTTGTCACGCAGGCCTGGAAATGCGACTCGAAGATGTTCAATTTCCCGATGGCAGCATTCGAAATTGCCATGCATACCCTGTTCTTTCCCCCTCGGGAGAGACCATGCTTGTCATTGAACACCAACAAGACATCACGGCATCGCAACGTATGCAAGAGGCACTGGCACGAAGTGAAGAACGTCTCACATTGGCTCTCGACTCCATCAAAGAAGGAGTGTGGGACTGGAACATCAATACGGATACAACGTTCTGGAGTCCACGGATCTTCGAGCTTGCGGGGTATAATGAATATGAAGTTGTCCCGAAGAGAGAAAATTGGCGTTCCCGAATCCATCACGATGATCAGGATCACGTTGAGCACATCCTGTCCCAGTCTCTGGTAAAAGACGATGTCTTCGAAATTGAATACCGCTTTTTCCCTCGCAGCGGCCCTTTGAAGTGGCTTCTTGAGCGCGGTAAAGTGGTGGAACGGAATACGAACGGCTCAGCAAAACGCATGATCGGCACGATTACCGATGTCACCATGCGAAAAAGTGTTCAAGAAGCCTTACGCATAAGTGAAGAACGTCTCACCTTCGCACTCAAAGCTGCAAGTGACGGGTTGTGGGACTGGGAAATTCCTGAGTCCACATTTTACTTTTCGCCGCGTCTTTATACTATGCTGAATTACGAACCGTACTCGTTCCCCGCTTCATATTCAGCTTGGATCGAACTTATCCACGAAGAAGACCGGGAACAAACGATCATGACGATACGCGAGACCATCGATACAGCAGGGACATTCAAAATTGAACACCGTATGAAGACACGGGATGGAAATTATCTCTGGATCCTCAACCGCGGAATTGCCGTAAAGCAGAATCAACTTGGACGGGCAACACGTCTTGTCGGCACCCATACCGATATATCCGAACTCAAAGAAAGCGAGCGTCGCTTACGTGCAAGCGAAGAGCGTTTGAATCTTATTCTCTCCAACCTTCCTGATGCCATGTTCATTCTTGGTCGAGATGGCATTGTACTGTACGCAAATCCCGCATCGGGGAAGTTCTTTGGAAAACCTCCCAGCGAAATGCTTGGAGAGCCGTTCGATATCCCCAATTTTGCCGAAACCGATTTTCGAGAACTTAATTTTGTCTTTCCTGATAATCATCATGGTGTTGTTGAAATGAATCGTATCGAACTCTCCTGGCGAGATGACGCCGTCTGGATCATCAGCTTGCATGATGTGACAGACCGCATCCTGGCCGAAGAAGCCATCCTGGCCAAACAAGTCGCCGAAGAGGCCAACCTTGCCAAAAGCGAATTTCTCGCATCAATGAGTCATGAACTCCGTACACCGTTGACCGGTATTATTGGGCAGGCTCAAACACTCGAACGTTTTGCCGTGCGGGGTCGCCTGGAGCAGGATCGATTGCTCAAATCTCTGGGAAGTATTGTGACCTCCGGACGGCATTTGGCAACCATTATCAGTGATATCATGGACATTTCACGCATCGAGGCAGGACAATTCGAAATTCATCCAGAGGTATTTCCCCTTACAGGTATTTTCTCCGATATAATCTCCACGTTTGAGAGTGCCGCGCAAACAAAAGGCATTGAGTTTCGCATTGATCTGCCCCCAGACCCAATGCATGTTTTTGCCGATCGACAACGCTTGACTCAAGTTCTTGTCAATCTCGTCAGCAATGCCATCAAGTACACGGAGCAAGGCTATATTCATCTCTCAGCCTCTCTCGATGAGACGGAGCAATACGCCTCTATAGAGGTTCAAGACACCGGTGTTGGAATTGGCGAAGAAGATAAAGAACGTATTTTTGGACGTTTTGTGCGATTACAAAAAACCAAACATAAACAAGGTGTCGGCTTGGGGCTCTCGATATGCCGCCGTCTTATCGATCTTATGGATGGGTCTATCAGTTTAGAAAGTGAGCTCGACAAAGGTTCAACCTTTATCGTGACTCTTCCTGCCACCAAGGAGAATCCCCATGAATAATACAGTCAGACCGCTTGTCCTTGTTGTCGAAGACAATGAAGTGAATCGTGAAGTTTGTCAGATGAACTTGGAAATGGAGGACATCGAAGTCATGACCGCCGCTGATGGCCAACAAGCCTTGGATATGGTGGCGGTTCGCAAACCTGACGTCATTTTGCTCGACATCATGATGCCGGTCATGGATGGACGCCAGGTGCTCGACACACTCAAATCGAACCCGGAAACAGCGTCCATTCCTGTTGCCATGCTCACGGCCAAAGCGGCACCGAGTGATATGGTGGACGCGTTACGGGCTGGTGCGCATGTATATATCAAAAAGCCTTTCGACATTGATGAACTCATTGCTCAGGTGCAAACGCTCATTCAGCTCAAAAAAGCTGAAGACCAGATACGGGAGTTTCAGAAAGAATTGTTGGAAGAACTTGATCTTGCCAAAAAGCTTCAGGATAGTTTTGCACCATCACATGAGGCGATCGAGCACCTGCTCCAAGCCGGGTACAACAGCTTTCTTTTCAGTCGCAGCGCCAGCGTCGTTAACGGCGACCTTGTCCATGTTCAAACTTTGCCTAACGACAGCTTTGTTCTAAGCGTTGCAGATTGCATGGGACATGGAGTCTCCGCGGCTTTACTTGGGGCCATTGTCAAATCATTATTGCAGGAGGTGGGCTGCTGCCATTTGCGTCCTGAAACGGCTCTGGCCGAACTCAATCAGCGTTTACGTACGTTAGTTGAAAACGACCTCGTGGCCGCCGTGTATATTGTCAAATCGGAAGAAATGCCGGGGCTTAACCTTTCCCGGGCAGGCTTCCCTTGGCCGCTTGTTCTGCGAAAAAATGGTACGGTGGAAGTGATTGAAGAAGGAGGGCCGCCGCTTGTCGTCGCTCAGCTCCCCTACATGGCGAGTCATATTGAGCTTCATCCTGGGGACAGATTACTCCTGTTTTCTGACGGGCTTATGGAAGCACAGTCCACAGATGGCGACCTCTTCGGTTTTCCTGAGTCTCGTTTTCATGCACGATTGAAAGAACTTGGCTCAAAAACAACGCTCAAAGAGTTTGGGGAAGCCATCATTGCCGAATGGGAAGCATTCATGGAGTCCCCTGACGATGACTGTACACTTGTTATTCTCGAAAAAACACAGTGACAATGCAACCTACAATACAGCTCAATTTCATGAGTTCACAGTGCATTCCAGAACGAGTTTGTCCATATCTATGGCCAAACCGGTATGTTCACCGATAAGCGTCATGCCGGAAAAAAGACGATTCTGGAAAAGGCTGTGATAACGATCAAGAGGCCGAATGACAACCTGGGTTTCCCCTTCCACGTCATCGGCCATAACAGCAAAACGATGTCCCAATGCATCGACGACAAGAATCATTGATTGTTCATCTTCAGGATCGCTCGATAGCGGACACTGAAAAACTCGCCGCAATCGAATCAACGGCAGCGGGGCTCCCCGATAACGGAAAATTTCCATTGCTCCACCAGTCATGGAGACATCACCAGCTTCAGGTTGGGCAACTTCGGCAACAAAGTTTGAGGCAACGACGTACCGTTGTCCTTCGACCATGACCACGATTCCATCGGAAATTCCTTCAACGGACCGGGCTTGAGGCAGAATGATACGAAACGTGGTTCCTTCTCCAGCTGCACTAGCAATGGTTATGCGTCCACCAAGATCACGAACGCTCTCCCCCACGACATCCATACCAACACCTCGACCGGAAATATCGGTAACATTTTTTGCCGTGGAAAATCCTGGGGACATCACGAATGCATACACTTCCTCATCTGCCAAATTTTGACCGGAAACAGCGAGACCTTTTTCTATCGCCTTCGTAAAAATGGCGTCCCGATTCAATCCACGTCCATCGTCGGAAAGTGCAATAATAATATGTTCTTCGTCGAATTCTGCGATCAGTCGGAGTGTACCGGTTTCCGCTTTACCCTGTTGCGTTCTTTCATTTGGAGGCTCAATACCATGATCAACAGCATTGCGAACAAGATGGACCAATGGATCACCCAAACGATCTACGACAGTTTTGTCGAGTTCCACATGACTGCCTTCAAATTCAACATCTATCTGCTTTTCGAGTTTTGTGGCAACATCCCTGGCCAGGCGCCCCATACGATTAAACAGTGATCCAAGAGAAACACGACGAATGGCCATAATGGAATGACGCATTGTTTCAACGGACCGAGCCTGGTCGAGCACAATATCGAAAAGCTCGCGATTGGTTTGCTCGCTGACCAACCGATGGCCACGAATCATGGTCGTTGAAATGATCAGTTCTTTCAATGACTCGGCAAGTTCATCAAGGTGCGTGGTCGCAACTTTGACAACATCGCCAGCTCGTCGAATGGGTAAAGAATTATTCTCCGAAGAGTTTCCCTCGACTGAAAAAGTTGTGGGCTTCTTTATTTCAGGAGAAGGCACCGATTCGACAGGCGAATCTGTTGGAGAGACTGGAGAAAGGGCAGCGGCCTCCCCCTGTGGGTGAGATGTTCTCTCCCCCACAGGTTCACCTGAGAACGGTAAAAAGACGGAACCTTGCGAAGGCTGGCTCTCGCCCGACACCATTCTAATTAGCTCAAACAAAAACCGCTTGAGGCTCTCAACCATAACAACGAGGGAATCGACCAGTTCAGCATCAGGGGGAACGACACCGTCTGCAAACAGATCGAGAAGCATACCAACATGTGGACCAAGCCCTTCAGCACGGGACAAGCCAAGTCCAGCAAGCACATGTCCTGCATTGGCCTGCCCTGTCCCTTGCGATTCCAAAAAGAGAATAGCTTCCTCCAATTTTCCCAGACGATCTTCGATCTCTTCGTAGAGACGGTCAGTGTCCATGGCGCTCTTCCGTTGCACTCCGCTGGTTGGTGCTTAAAAAAGTCTCAACGTCCGGGAAATGAGAAACAAAGCGATCGAATCCCCAAGAATAATACGTCGCGCGACATGCTTCACTCATCGCAGCCACAGACAATGGCAAACGTCCGGCAATGCGACCGAGCCCACCCCACACGGTAGAACTGAGTGTGCGTACAGCATGCAGATCCAACACAACCGGTGTCCCATTTTCCACAGAACTCAATGCATCGAACAATGGTTGATATTGACTTGGAAGGTGCACACGAGCCATGTTGACCGTGATAACAACAAGGCCATTACGTGTCGTAACGGATAATTCTGCTATATCATCACTCACGACCTTGGCGAAACCGTTGTCCCCCCCTAAAGCCGTGAGCGCAGCCTGTCTTCCGGCGCCATCGAGGGAAACACCGCTTCGAGCGCGCTCAAGCAGATTAAAAACAAGGTCAACAGCTCGAATGATTGATGTCGGTTCCGCGGTCTGTGTCTTAGCTTGCACGGCCTTCAAAGCATCTTCCACTTTGTGCGTGTAATCGGCAATTTCCGACAAACCCAAAAAAGCAGACGTGCCCTTGATTGTATGGAGAGGACGCATCATGCCATCAACCCCCGAGTCAAGTCGGCCAGCGCGAATTTCCTCCATCGCCGACGTCACCTGAGGATAAAAGGTGTCTTGAACATCCACGAAGAAATCTTGAAAGAGTTCTTCGTCAATCATGTTTTCCGACATGGGCTAGCCCCCTTCCCTCGTTCAACCGACTGTATGCGACAGTGCCAGAACTGTTCGTTAACGAATCCTTGCAATCTCCTCAGGATACGCCTTCAATCCCAAGGGCAGCAGCGAGAACTTCCATTGCCCGGCCACAGTCCGGAATAAGTTGTATTTTCTCATAAACTTCACCATGCCGAGCATCGAGGCCCATGAGCTTAGCCGATCGAACAATAGCCTCTCCAGCATTAAAAAGCACAATGCTCTCAACATCTTCATGTTCCGACTCAGCAAATATCGAACCCCACGCCATGCTGTTCAGCAAACGAACGTTCTTTATGTCGATAAAAACTTTTCTTCCTTTGCCAAGAGTTGCAGCCGCTTCGAATAACTCCGTAAACCCTTGAGAAATATTGATTTTTGCCTGCAAAAAAACAACATCATGAAACAACATGACATGAGGAGGGAAAACAGACTGTTTCGCTGTAACATTCGTGGCGGCGACTTGCATGGCGGCGACTCCTTTGACAAAGGCAATTTCATTTCCTTGGCTGTTAAAAAGCAATACGTCTGCAAAATTTCGAATATACCCAAGTCCTCTCCCACGGGGTCCGCTCACTGTCCCGGGGTCTTTGATACTTGGAACAAACCCTGGCCCCCAGTCTCGGAGCCCAAAAAGAGCCCAAGTTTTTCCCGATACAAAAAGGGCATTAACTTCATCCGTTGATGCTTTCGGCAAAGCATGGTCAACGGTATTATTGACCGTTTCAATAACTGCGAGAAGAAAAAGATCACGATCCGTTTCCGTTTCAAACGAGTGAGAAAGCCACGATTCAACATCATGAATAATGGCATTGACCTGCTCTTCGTTTTGGAGTCGATAGCTGACAAGGTGGAGTTGCATACTCTTCCCCTGTATTTATTCAGAAACACGATCATTGCCATCAATACGTTAATTGATGTTCTCAACCCCTAAGTAGAGTTACGACAGCGTACCCAAAAATCGTAACAACTATCATAAAAAGAACGTGCAAAGAATATCTTTTATAAAAATATATCATTTATAATCATTTCGCACATCAATTTATTTGCGTCAAGGCAATCAGGTACGCATACGCAAACGCCATATCTCGCCTTCTTAGACCATCATGCAACATACTTATATTATTATTTTTATTTGATATATACATAAACACCATCCCCGCGTTCAAAGCTCACATACCAACTACTCTATTATACATATCAAATACTTAGAACACTCATACAAAGTTACCCAATACAAGATCACGTTTTTCATTTCATAATGCAAAATATCTTTATCTACACGCAAATGCATAAACCCCATATGTTCAGTTTTCTCCTGATAGAAAATTCAGATATTTCCTGAGAAAAAATCAGCTTTTTCCTAATAGCAGAGTTTACCGGATGCTGTTATATATATTTTAACTTGACGAACATGTACTTGGCTTCTTTCGAATGTGTTGTCGTAGCAAATATGTTCCGCGTTACACAAAAAACAAAACCAAAAGACGTACGCTACTCAGGGAGAACAACACGATAGACATAAACATTCTATTTATTCATAAATACACTAAATAGCATAGTAAACACTCTCTCACAACGGAGATGTTCACAATAAAAAACATTTTGTCACAACAAAAGATCATTCATGAAACATGTTTGTAACATACGAATCAAAATTTTACATACAGTATACATTGCAATTCAAAAAATAATGTTTTTTTATGGATATGCCTGAGATAAAAAAATAAATTTATACACCAAAGGCTCAGGGGTTGAGTCAATAAAGAAACTCCATCTAGGCAAAAAATAAAACCAAATCGCGGGGACAGGTCACTGTCCCCGCGATTATTTTTTCAAAATAAAAGTACGAAGATAGATTTATAGAGAAACACTCTGTTCTTTTCTGCTCGTAGAACGAGAGATACACCTCAACTTCCTTGCCAATCATGACTGTCCATTTTCTTTTCGAGTTTCTTTTTTGTCTGACGTTTTCACGACAATACGGATTCTATCTTGTTTCCATCCACGTGGGCATGTAAAATATGCTCTATGACGCGGATTACGCCACTTCCACACGCTTCCATCCCATCGCCAAACGATAGAGCCGTTTTGGGGTGGCTTCTCTATGATGCTGGAAATTCAGCCTATGCAACAACGGTTGCCGTGGGCGTATTGCCAGCCTTTTTTGCTGGCGTCATCGTCGGCCCAACAGGTATTGAGCTCTTTGGACACACTGTCTCCGCCACGAGCCTCTGGGGAGCTGCCGTTGGGTTCGCGGCTCTTATGTTGTTCTGCCTTGCCCCGATTCTTGGCGCATTGGCAGACCGAACCCACACGAAGAAACGCTTCCTCATGGCATTTTGCCTGCTCGGTGTCGCCTCAACTCTCGGTCTCTCACGTTGCGGCCCCGGAGATGTCGGCATTGCTTTAACATTATTCGTTGCCGCACAAATAGGCTTCAACGGAGGAAATGCGTTTTATGATGCGTTTTTGCCACATATCGCTTCGCAAAACGAACTTGATATTGTCTCCGGGAAAGGATTTGCGTGGGGATATATTGGTGGCGGCGTGCAGTTCGGACTTGCTCTTGGGTTAATCGCCGGACATGACGCACTCGGTTTGACAATGACCGAAGCGGCGGGGTGGGCCATGGCATCAGCGGGCCTATGGTGGCTTGCCTTTGCATCGGGAACATTCTTTTTATTGCCGGAACCCGACAAACGAACGGCCCCTCACGAAAGCCGCTGCACCAGTTCCCTTATCCGCCAGGAAGTTGCTCAAGCGCTCCGCCACGGACGGCGAATTATGGCCGATCCGACGTTACGTCGATTTATTATTGCGTTCTTCTTTTTTAATGACGGCGTGCAGACAACCATCAGCATGGCGACGATCTATGGAAAAGAAGAGCTTGGCCTCTCCAACCAAACCCTCATGATAACCTTACTCATCATCCAATTTGTCGCTTTTGTGGGGGCTATGCTATTTGGTCGTTTAGGAGCGCGTATCGGCACGATTCGTGCGTTATCGTTAACGCTGGTTATCTGGCTTGCAGTCGCCGGGTATGCCGCCGTCCTCTCCACCTCGACCCAATATATTATTTTGGGCATGGTTGTGGGCCTCGTTCTTGGTGGCTCACAATCCCTGGCACGGTCGCTGTATGCGGCCCTTATCCCACAAACCGAATCAGCCGGGTATTTCGGTTTTTTTTCTGTTTTTAACAAATTTTCAGCGATACTCGGTCCATTTGCATTTGCACTCATTCGCCAAGTAACAGGATCATCACGCCCGGCTGTCCTCGTCCTATTCGTCTTTTTCCTGCTGGGACTTTTCTTTTTACGACGCATAAAGTCGGAAACCCTTCGGCCTACAACACACCCTCACTCATGAAAGAAATTCTTCCCCTTATTGCCTTTCTCGTCATCCTTTCTCTCTGTCTGCCCATGCGGTCTGACGCCACGACTGCACGCATTCTTGATGCCGGAATCGTCCCCCCACAAACGCATTTGCCAGGCCCTGGCAGTGCATTGAGCAGATCGACGAATACCATACCGCTCAAACCGGATGCAGCGTTCGGCATTCTGTTCACTATCGACGGGTCGCCGGAGGAAACGTCGCCAACCATGATCGAAGTCCGTTTGGAGCGACCAACCGCTTCCGGAGAACGTGAAACACAAAGCTGGTTTCTCCCTGTATTACCAGGCCAAACCATTCTGGCGCCCTACAGCGCGAGCCCCGCAGATTGGCCCACTGTTTTAACTCCAGGGGACTGGCAGTTTTTCATTGTCTCAGAAGGTGCCATTCTAGCATCGAAAACGCTCCAGCTCGTTGCGGAGGCAGCCCCGAAAACGCCGCCACCTAACGCCGCCCAAACGGTTTCTCATACGAAAGAAACCGGCAAACCAATCCCTCCAAAAACAAAAAATACAAAGAAATATTTTGTTCAGGCTGGAGCGTTTACCAAACGGGAAAATGCGGTCAAAATGATCAAGGATTTACAAAAGAAAGGCATTTCCGCCTGTTTGATAACAGGCGGAAATGCGCAAAAATATATCTTTGTCTCGATTGGCGAGTATAACACCGAAGCTGAAGCAAAGGCTCGTATACAACGTGTCACACGCGAACAGAACATGGAGGCTTTGGCCAAAAAACTGGAACCGGATCAAAAGCGGGAATGCCTCCCTCAATAAGAAACACTCCTGATCATCCACGACATTGAATACGTCATTCTCGTTGTATAACGTTTTCGGGGTCGACGATCAGCTTCCCAAAACCGGTCTATACAGAATTTGCGGTTTTTCAATGGGGGCACCTTCGTTGTGCCCACCAAACTGCACCTCTTCCAATTCCTTTATTTTTTCAAAATAAATAGCGTCGGCTTCTTTGCTTTGGCCGGCAATACGTGGTGTGATGAAGACAAGCAGATTGGTCTTATCGCTACTCTCGTTTTTGTTCTTAAAGAGCCACCCCAAAACCGGAACATCACCCAATGCAGGGACCTTACTCACCCCTTCTGTGGAAGATTTTGAAATAAGTCCTGATATAACAATAGTTTGCCCATTACGAACAAGAACAGTTGTCTCTGTCGTGCGTTTCCGTGTCGTCGGCTGAAGCTGACCAGTCAACTCGGTGACTTGTTGATCCACACGTGATGTTTCCTGATAGATTTTTAGCTTGATCGTATTGCCGGCATTGATCTGCGGAGTCACCTTGAGTTGTGTGCCGACATCTCGATATTCAAACTGCTGGGCTGTGCGATCCGTGGTGCTCTGCCCGACATCCTGCGATGTTAAAAATGGACGGTTCTCGGAAACATTAATGCTCGCTTCTTCGTTATCAAGGGTCATAAGCTGCGGAGTTGAAATGACATTAAAACTATTGTCCGACTTCGCCGCATTGAGTAGCGTCTGAATATTCGTATAGATAATATCGCCTATTTGGACGGGAAATGTCACCATCCCCACAGCCAGACCGGCAGGGGGAGCAAATGTTCCGCCGTCAAAGAGGTCAACAAACCCTCCCGGGTTCGAAGAACCGAAGACGAGTCCCCCTTCGCCAGAAGACCCAAGGCTATCGCTTCGATCGGTAAAATTCCAGTTTACTCCGAAATTAAACGTCTTGTCGGAAGAAATCTCCATAATCAACGCTTCGACAAACACTTGTTTCCGTGGGACATCAAGTTTGGCGATGGTTTCTTCGAACACAGCAAAGCTTTCCGGATCGGCTGTGATGACGAGACTGTTGGTTGTTTTGTCGGCAACAACCTTGGTCCCTTCGGTCACCACTTGGACACTTTTTCCTTCAGCGGTCGTCGTCGTCTTCCCGACGAGTTCATTCAACACTTTGGCTAATTCTTCCGCATCGGCATTTTCCAAAGCGTAGATACGAATGTTTCCTCGACCGCGGTCGCTTGGTCGATCCAGAGCACGGATCAGTTCCGCGACCTGACTCGTATTTTCCGCTCCTGCCATAATGGCCACGGTATTGGTGCGTTCGTCAGGCACCACATTGAATACCGACGAATCTTGACCTTGAGCCCTTTTGACGGTCACCTGCATAAGCTTGTTGATCTGCTCGGCAAGATTTTTGGCTGAAGCATATTGCAGTCGATAAATACTTAACTTGGCCTTCGAGGTGGGCATATCGACTTCAGTAATAATTTTAAGAAGACGCTCAATATTGGAACTATAGTCGGTAATGATAATCGTTCGAGAGAGTGGGTAGTCGGTAATAAGCCCATCGGGAGAAACCATGGGAGTCAACATTTTCCGGAGTTCCGTGGCATCGATATGCTTGAGCGACAAGATTTGCGTGACCATCCGGTCCTGCATCGGCTTGAGATTTTCAGGCATATCCAGGGTTTGTAGGCTGCGCGTTCGCGAACCTTTAGCCGGCACAATCTTGTAGAACTTTCCGGCTGGAACAATAGTATATCCATTCACTTCAAGCACGGATTCAAAAACCTTAAATGCTTCGTCTTCAGTAATTTGGCGGGCCGAAATTACGGTCACCGTACCTTTCACCCGGTCGTCGACAACAAAATTCTTCCCTGTAATTTCACTGATGAATTGAATGAAGACTTTGATATCAACACCATCAAAATCCAGGCTCAATGTCTGCTCACCTTGTGCTGCAGAGACCTGCGCCCAAACACGTGCAGCCCCAGAAAGAGGAAGGCCGCTCCAGATATTTCCTCCAAGAAACATCGTGCATCCCACAACGAAACAAACAAGAAACCGATGCGTACGATTCACAAAAACCTCCACCAGAGGGGCTTTGCCACAGAGGCATTTATCCTCGTCGCACACCCGGCCCCGATTCTCAATATGTCATATTAAAATGTTCGCGCCATCCCCATGCAAGCGTGCTACACTATATTCTGTCCAGGACACCGTAGAGATTGTACGCAACAGAGGATAAGCGCGTTCATGCTACTCTTCAGGCATAACCTGTTTTTCAGCCTCTGCTTCAGATGGCGACTGCGGGGGCATTGCAAGAACATGAGCCTGAACCGGATTTCGTTTGGACCGTACCGAGGGGGTGGAACGTGGGGTGATTCTTGAAGTTCTCGCTGGAGTTGCATGACGATAAACGGGTCGGTTCCTCGCTGGCATATTTTTCTCATAGTCAACCGTCAGGAGTTCACGCTTGCCTTTATTTTCAATGACCACTTGGTTCCGTCGAATTTCCACTACAAGAGCATCGCCCAGCATATCGCCAGCACGATACAAGCGCTGCTCTTTGGTACGCTTGTCCATAATAACGGCAACGTTAGCGTCTAATCTGTTGGCATGAACTGTACCAACAACTTCGAACCCAAACCCCGGGTCCACCAATGCTGTCGGTGTTTTTGCTGCAGCAGGTTCGTCGGCTGGTTCCGGTCGCTTTTCCTTAAAAATATTACGGCCAGCAATCACATCATATGCATCCCGTGGTTTCACCGGCTGAATTTCGCGCTCTATCTGCTTCCGTACAGCCACGCCCGAGGCCACATTGCCTGCCCCTGAAGAAAAACGCATGGCGATATCAACGCCGAACACAACCAACGCGGCACATGCGGCAAGAACAGCCAGCCATCGAAACGCACTCAGTCGCATATCCCTTTCGTTTTCATAGTATCGTACAGTTCACAAATACCGAGTTCGCAGGCCTTGCTCACGTCAGCACATCCTCTTGACGTCTGTCGTAAACGCATATGTAATATCCCTCGATTCAAATAGCCCGCTGCCATTTTGGGATTATCAAACAAGGCTTTATCGTATTCTGCAATAGCTTTTTTATAATCATTTTTTTTCTCAAACAAAATAGCTCGATTGTAGCGAACCTCAGGATCATCCGAACTTATGGCAATGGCCTCGTCGAACGTACGTTGCGCGTTGTCCAATTGTCCAAGTTGCATGTAGACAATACCCAGATTATTTTTCACACGAACATTGTATGGTTGAAGAGGTGCCGCGACTAAATAATCAGCCAACGCTTTTTCATAGAGCTGCTGGTTTTGATACAAGGCGGCTCGATTGAAAATCGGCTCAAACGCCTTCTCGTCCTGAAGCTCGAAAGCACGCGTGAAATCCGCTATAGCTTCCTCCGTTCGGTGCAGGCGTACACGGGCAAGTCCGCGATTATTATAGGCTTTAGCAAAAGACGGATTCCGCTCAACAGCCTTGGAAAAGGCGGTTTCGGCCTTTTCTGTGCGATCAAGCTGAAAGAGGGCCAAACCTAAATTATAGAAGGCATCGGCATTATTCGGCTCCCGTTGTAAAACCTGGGCGAAATCCGCCATGGCTGCTTCAGGCTGCCCAAGCGAAAGCGAAGAAGCTCCTCGTCCAAGGAGTGCCACTGTGTTATCTGGATCAATATGCAGAACAGCAGAAAAATTACTATACGCTTTTTCAAAAGCACCAACATCGAACGCCTGGCGAGCCGAGGACAACGCCGCTTCTTCTCCTCCCGCAGGTAAAAGAGAATTGTCCGATGATACACCGTGTTGTGAAGCACACCCTGTTAAAGCTACAGCACAAACAAGAGCGGCTACAACGACTCTTTGCCACCGGAAAGAGCACCATCCCCGCCAAAAACAATGAGAATTCATAATAGAAAGCCGCCTTCTTGCGATGCAGGAAGAAAACATCAATCAAAGTCAAAAAAGCATTGTATTTCGAATTGTTATTCAATACAATTAGTATAGGCTCAAGAGTTCTCCTCCGTCAACCGCCTGCGTGTTTCACAAACAGTGCATTCCTTGCAACCTGTTTAAAGAAAGCTGAGGCCAAAATAGGCAACTGCTCATGATTTGGGATTTTTTCAAACAAAAACAAGACAAGGCCGATTATACGCCCGACGAAATCTATACCATCCTTGATCAAGCCATTGGTTTACGCTCCAGACTTCGTTTTAGTTTTACTGAAGCCATATCCAGCTTGAAATCTATCGAATGCGAAATCGTCAAGGTGTCCTCAACATCATTGGTTGTCCACATCCTCAATATCCGCAAAGCGTTACCTAAATGGGCCGGCCAGCCAGTGCTATGCTATCTCCAAACACAAGAGCGTAGCCCCAAAAAGCGCACACGAATTGTCATTTTCAAATTTACCTGCACCATTTTGGAAGTACTGGAAGGGGCTACATTGCGCTTGTCCTTTCCCGAAAATTTCACTCTTGACCAGCGGCGAAATAGTGTCCGTATAGAACCATCACTCTCCAAATTTTCTATGCTGTCGATTTTCACACAGTCCAACACAAAGAATCTCAGCCTCAATCTCCCATTGGCCACACTCGACGATTTTAAAAATCAATCGGCCTCACTCATCAATTTTTCGGCTGGAGGGATGCGCGTCCGATTTAAAAGCGATCGGCTACACAACCTTCGGCATTATGCTGAACCGGGAAAACAGATTATTTTACGCTTGGCCGTTGCCGAGACTCCTCGCAATGGCGTCATGGAATGTCTTCTTATAGGCCGTGTAAATAACTTGTATGCAAACCCCGTAAACCACAACATTGATCTTGGAATCGAATTTCTCCAGCAAGGATTCATTGGAGAAAAAAATATTCGCTGGAAAGCCGTGAAACATTATGTTGTCGAGGACGTTGCAGGCTGGACAGGTCAATGGGATCTGGAATCTTTGCAACAGCGCAAATAATGATACCCATAACGCACCTATAAAATTTTTCCTTTCACACCATAGCACTATTTAAGTGACGGTGCACAAGGTATAAAACGACTGGTCAATTTATTGACTTATTTGTCCCAACACCGTGACCTCCTCTTACTCTCAATATTATGGACGCCTCACAAGATACTATAAAAGTCAAGCACAACGTATAGAACCTTCAATTCCTTTTTTTCAAGGAAAGAAATTGATATACTTTCTTGAATGAAGGAATCTTACATGCTCAAAAAGCAGTTTGGTGAGCGTATTCGTTTTTTACGGAAGATGGCCAACCTCACCCAGGCTCAGCTTGCGGAACGGATCAACATCACACAGGAGTATGTCGGTAAGCTTGAGCGAGGTCTGTCATCACCGGGGTTCGACAAGATTGAAGCCCTGAGTCATGCGCTGAATGTCGAACCGGCAATGCTATTTCTCTTCCCCAGCCCCAGCAGTACGCTCACGGAACAAAATACAGATATTCCGAATGGGGGATTCGATCTTTTTGCCTATCTGCATCCTATTGGGACACTCCATTGGGATGTCGGTTCAGATTCCATTTGTTTAACAGATGGGTTTGAAGAACTCCTTGGGCATTCTAAAGAAAAACCATTTGTCGCCCTCGGCAAACTGGCCAGTCACCTGCACCCCGACGATAAAGACAGAGTTGTCAACGTTGCCGGGAACCTCATCCATGGCGAGGACATTCCTTCCCTCTCTTTTCGGTATTACGACCGAAAGAAAAACATACGCCATGCCCTCGCCTTTATCAGCCTCGCACGATCACCCCACGGGGGAGTCAATCATATTTATTGTGGTGTACTCGATACAACGGAGTATTTTCATCTCGGTTCATATTTAGCCAGAACACACCAGGGGCTTGAAGACCTGGTCCGCTTGCGGACCAAAACGCTCAACGAGATGATCAACACACTTGGCCTTAAAGAGCATGAATTAACCAAGGCAGTCCAATCACTTGCCGTGTACAAAAAAATAGTCGGAGCACTCAGGGAAAACATTACGTTCATTGACAAAACGTATACCCATGTCGTGGTCAACGCGAGCTTTCTTAAAGCCACGGGACTTGAACGTAATGATGTGGAGGGTCGGACTGTTGCCGAAATTTGGGGAGAAGAACCATTCAAGCTTGTCATTAAACCCAAATTGGACCTTGCCCTTTCCGGAAAAAGCAGTGAAGCGCGACTTTGGTTATCCAAGGCAAACGAAGCCAAACGTCTCCTCAACATCCGCTTTTGGCCATACAGAGAAGATGATGGGTCCATCTCCGGCGTCGTCGTGAGCCCAAAAGAAATACGAGAATCGAAAACATTCGAATACTCCATCTCTCACACCCGCAATCGCGTCGAAGACGTGCTTCGTGTCGCAAAAATCGGCTGGTGGGATGATAACCTTCTTCATGACGAAGTTGTCTGGAATGATGAGTCCTATCGTATACTCGGATATTCCCCGTCAGAAGTACGTCCGGGTATGCATGCGCTTCTCAGCCGTGTTCCCGCCGAAGACAAAGAAAGAATTTTCCAAGAATTACTAGAACTTCGATCATCATCGAGCGACATCAACCTGACACTTCCCATTGTCACGCCAGCAGGAGAAGAGCGTGTTGTTCATATTCTCGGTAATGTCGCAGCAGACCAAAACGGTACACCATGTAGAGCTATCGGGACGATTCAAGACGTTACTGCACTCATGGACCTTGAAGAGCAATTCCATCATAACAAAAAACTGTTTAAAGTGCTTGCGGAGCAACTTAATAATGTTGTTTTGTCGGTGAATAGCTCTGGACAGCTCCTTTTTATCACATCAAATATACAAGATATTCTCGGCTACGAACCCGCCGAAGCCCTCCGCATGCACCTGAATGACCTTATTGGGGAAGTGGCAACTCACCGTATCCTCAATGCGCTTACACTCGGGCCCAATGCACCAGCCTTGCACTTCACGTCTTTATTACAGCGGAAGAACGAAAGTGCGCTCTGGGCCCAAATTTACGCTGTACCGTTGTGTGATCCCGCATCTTCCCAAACAGCGGTCAACATTGCCATCTGCGACATCAATTTGCGCAAACAATGGGAACTTGCACTGACGAGAACACTCAAGGCACTCAATCAACCGGAGTTCAGCCTAGATAAAACTGCGGCACTTATCCTTGAAACCGCATTGACCCTTTCCAGAAGCCCCAAAGGATGTCTTGTCTGCTTTGCCCCAACTCATGGAGAGGTGCTCACGTTCAGTGGTCAAACCACCCATCAAGAAAACGGCGAGCTGAAGACAATTTTGCAACGTGCTTCGGACAAGGAATGTTGTCATAATCCTGAGTGTATTTTTCCCACAACGACCGATATCATTATAGAAAACAACCCCTCCGCTCTCCGTACCACAGGCAATCAACCGCAAATATGCTGTCATGACAGGGCATTATGCATTATCCCCGCTGTGTACAAACAGCTCGTTATGGGACGTATCACTCTATCGGGAAAACACGATGGATATTCAGAAAACGACGCCGCTGCCATTGCAGGATTATCGGACGTGCTCGCCATGGCCATCACGCGATTCGGTACCACCAATACTTCGTAATTTCGCTATTCAACTTCTATTCGACATATCCCCCGACCACTCCACACATTGTGCTGCGCTGGCTCAAATTATAGGCATAGGCGCTCTTCAATTGAGGTCATCACATATTCACGCTTGCCACAATGCAAAACAACGTGTCTGATGCTGCCTCCGTGGAGTGATGTTACCCAGAAGGAGGAGCGTCGGCATATAAGCCGAAACATCCATCCTGCATGTTTTCTGGTAAGGGGTACTTATATGTATCGAGTTATTTGGTGCTTCGTCTTCTTTTGTTTTGTCGTGGCGTTTCCTTTTATGAGTTCCGCAGCTCCACATTCCATCGTCGAGAACAGCGAAGAATATACCAATCCACTGATTGTTGGCGTGAAGTCTGCACCGCCGTTTGCATTCAAAGACGAAGCGGATCAATGGACCGGTATCAGCATCAGGCTTTTCAAGGATATCGCTGAAGATTTGAACCGCCAGCTTCTTTTCCGAGAATACACGCTCGAAGACCTCCTGACGGCTGTGGAAAACGGTGAAATTGATGTGGCCGTCTCCGCCTTATCGATTACCCCGGAGAGAGAACTCCGCATGGACTTTTCCCACCCATTTTTCACATCACACCTCGGTATCGCCATACCGGCCAAGCAGGACACGTCGTTCTTCTCCCTCTTTAGCAACTTTTTTTCCTGGCAAATCATGGGATACCTTGCCGGCCTTCTCGGGCTGCTTCTCTGTGTCGGTTTCCTCGCATGGCTCATTGAGCGACGAGCCAACCCCGAACAATTTCGCGGCGGTAAATTCGGATTGTTTGACGGTTTATGGTGGGCTGCGGTGACCATGACGACCGTTGGTTATGGTGATTTATCCCCCAAGTCACCAGCAGGACGAATGCTCGCTTTGGCCTGGATGTTTGTTTCCGTTGGCCTCATGTCGTTTTTTATCGCCGGTATAACGACAACTCTCACACTGAAACACATTCAAGGCACAGTCCATGGCCCCGAGGATCTCGTACGGGCCCGTACAGCAGCGGTTGCGGGGGCATCAAGCGTGGTTTACCTTAAACATATTTTTGTTTCACCAATCCTTTTTTCCGATTTGGATCAAGCGCTTGACGCTCTGTCCGAAGGCCGAGTGCAGGCCGTCGTTCATGACAAACCCCTTCTTCAATATGCCATTCACTCAAAGCATGATGGAAAAATTACCGTGTTGAATTCGGCTTTCGATCCTCAGCTTTATGGCTTTGCATTCAAACGTGAGAGTCCCTTGAGAAAACCAGTCAATATTTCCCTCTTATCCAAAATAGAAGACCGTGATTACTGGCATCAACTCGTTGGGCCGTATCTTGGAACAAATTAATATTCGTTCACGGCAGACAATATATTGAAGTTGTCAGGATGTATGGAGTTCCCCCCTTGTCAAAGTCGGGAATTGAACCGTATGACACTCTGCTATGCATACCGTAACTACGACCAACACCAACTGCAATCAGCCCATCGGTGTTTTTGATTCCGGCGTCGGTGGATTGACCGTGCTGCGTGAACTTCTCCGCCTTCTTCCCGAAGAGGATTATATCTACCTCGGTGATACAGCACGGCTCCCTTATGGGGCTAAAAGTCCCGAAACCGTTATTCGCTATGCGTTGCAAAGCTCACGACACCTCATTGATCGAGGTGTAAAAATGCTCGTCATCGCCTGTAATACCGCGACGTCTGCGGCGCTTCCCGCCCTGGAAGCAGCCTATCCCAACATTCCCGTTGTTGGGGTTGTCCGCCCCGGAGCGCGTGCTGCATGCGCCGTCAACGCCAATGGCCGTATGGCAGTTATTGCGACAGAAGCCACCGTCCGCGGTGCCGCGTATCAAAAAGCCATCCTCGAACTCTGTCCCGATATGCATGTTGAATCTTTGGCCTGCCCATTGTTTGTTGCTCTGGCAGAAGAAGGCTGGACTGAAGGTGACGTCGTCAACGCTATCATTGCCAAGCAACTTGAACCGTTGCTCAGCCGGTTCGGAGACCAACCTCCCGACAGCCTTGTCTTGGGCTGCACGCATTTTCCTGTCTTAGCCAAATCCATCATCCAGGTGGTCGGACCGAACGTCGCGGTTATCGACTCCGCCGCGACGACGGCGCAAGAAGTAAAGCATTTACTGCACACCCGCGCGCTTTATGCCAACAGAACATCTTGCGGACACATCGGATTTCTCGCGACAGACGGCCCGGAACGTTTCGCACGCGTGGGAAGCATTTTTCTCGGCCGAACCTTAACACCACACGATGTTTCTTTAGTCGACTTGTGAATATTGCTCCCCTTTTTTGTCGCTTCTCCACTTTTTTGGAGAATCTCATGTCAATTTCCTTGTAGACTTGAACGAGACTTTACATTATTGAAAATTCTCCTTCGAAGTGCTACCACACTCTGCCAAGGCAGACGCGAATTTGTCAGACGATTGGAGTTTAGACGTTTTTTTCGCGTAAGCACTTAAGAGGACAAACAAAACATGCAAGAGGCATATCGCCTCGATCCGGTTGTGACGGCTTCTCTTCAGGTGGCCCGCAACACGGACACACCCCATAAACAGAATTGAAAGAGGTTGCCATGAGCGGAATCAAGGCGCGGCTCAACGCCATCTCGGCCGTCATCAACTACAAGCCGGCCCATGCCCCCCTGAACTTCAACGAAACCACGCCCACCGAGGTCTTCGGTTGCAATGTTTTCAGTGACAAGGTCATGCGCGATCGGCTGCCTAAGGCCGTTTACAAGTCTCTGAAAAAGACCATCAATCTCGGCGAAAAGCTTGATCCCAATGTTGCCGACGTCGTCGCCAACGCTATGAAAGATTGGGCCATTGAACAGGGTGCTACCCACTTTACCCATGTTTTCTATCCGTTGACCGGATTGACTGCAGAAAAGCACGATTCTTTCCTCGTTCCCGATGGAAAGGGCGGCGCTCTTGCCGAATTCAGCGGCAAGTTGCTCATTCAGGGTGAACCCGATGCCTCCAGCTTTCCTTCTGGTGGCCTGCGCACCACGTTTGAAGCCCGCGGTTACACCGCTTGGGATGTGACGAGCCCGGCTTTCATTCTGGAAAACCCCAATGGCACCTTCCTGTGCATCCCCACGGCGTTCGTCTCCTGGACGGGTGAAGCCCTGGACAAAAAGACCCCGCTGCTGCGTTCGTTGCAGTCGTTGAACACGCAGGCCAAACGCATCCTGAAACTGTTCGGTACGGAAACCAAACTGCCCGTGACCTGCTATGCCGGTCCGGAACAGGAATATTTCCTCATTGACCGCAACTTCATCTTTTCTCGCCCCGACCTGCTCATCGCTGGCCGTTCGCTGTTTGGCGCCCCTTCGGCCAAAGGTCAGGAATTTGATGACCAGTACTTCGGAGTAACGCCCCGCCGTGTTCTCGCCTTCATGATGGACGTTGAACGTGAACTCTACAAGCTGGGTGTTCCGGTCAAGACCCGCCACAACGAAGTTGCCCCGAGCCAGTTCGAAATTGCTCCGTTGTACGAAGCCGGCAACCTAGCCACCGACCACAACCAACTCCTTATGACCACGCTTCGTACCGTTGCCAAACGTTACGGCATGGTCTGCCTGCTGCACGAAAAACCGTTCGCTGGCATTAACGGTTCGGGCAAACACCTCAACTACTCCATCGGCAATGCCGATCTGGGTAGCCTGTTTGATCCGGGTGAATCTCCGCACGAAAATGCTCAGTTCCTCGTATTCTGCTCGGCCGTTATCCGCGCCGTCCATAAATACGGTGCTCTGCTTCGCGCCACCGTCGCTTCGGCTTCCAACGACCACCGCCTCGGTGCCAACGAAGCGCCCCCAGCCATCATGTCTATCTATCTCGGCGAACAGCTTGCTGATGTTTTCGAACAAATCAAAAGCGGCAAAGTCAGCGGCAGCAAAACCAAAGGCGTCATGAGTGTTGGTGTTGACACGTTGCCCCCGTTACCCATGGATCCGGGCGACCGTAACCGCACCAGCCCCTTTGCCTTCACCGGAAACCGCTTTGAATTTCGTGCTGTGGGATCTACGGCTTCTATCGCTGGACCGCAGGTTGCCATCAACACGATCCTGGCCGAATCCCTGGACTACATTGCCACGGAACTCGAAACTGCCACCGGTGGCGACAGCTCCAAGCTCAATGAAGCTGTTCAGGCAATTATCAAAAAAATCATGGACGAGCATGACGCCATTATCTTCAATGGCGACGGCTACTCCCAAGAATGGCATGCTGAAGCCGAAAAACGTGGTTTGCCCAACCTGCGCACCACGCCTGACGCACTGCCCGTTCTGACATCTTCTGAAGTGGTTGAACTGTTCGGCAAGTACAATGTCCTGTCCGGAGCTGAACTCGCTTCGCGCCAGGAAATCTACCTGGAACAGTACTCCATGGTCATCAAGACCGAAGCCAATCTGACTCTGCGTATGGCCAAGACCATTATTTTCCCGGCTGCCATGCGCTACCAGGGAGAACTGGCTCGCACCTGCCAGAACCTCAAGAACATTGGCCAGGACTTCAAGACCACTACTCTGGACGAAGTTACTGCCAAACTGCGCGACCTTCAGGACAAAGTTGCTGCGCTTGAAACCGTTATGGAACACAGTGCTGACGATGCCCTGGACGAAGCCAAACACCTGTGCGAAAAAGCACTGCCCGCCATGCTTGACGTACGTGCTGTTGCTGATTCCCTGGAAGCCATCGTGGCCGACGACCTCTGGTCTCTGCCCAGCTACCAGGAAATGCTCTTCATCCGCTAAAATCACTCTCGCGCCAGCTCCGCGTCGCCGCTTCCGGCTGGCGCGCTATAAAAAAACCGCCCCCACAAGGAGGCGGTTTTTTTATAGCGCAGATCACTGCACCGAAATAAAATCACTTGGGATTCGCAGACGTTTCAGACGGCGACATGTTTATTTCTATGTCTGAAAACCGTGCACTGAGATTTCCCCTTTGAGACCAGGCTGGTGATTCAACGTGGAAGAATCTGACGCCGACGGCCGCGAAGCGCTCGTTCCATGGCTGCAATGAGATCTTCAAGTTCAACCGGTTTCGCCAGATAATCATCAAGTCCGGCTGCCAGTATTTTTTCCTTATCTCCAGACATGGCAAATGCTGTCAGCGCCAGAATAGGAAGCTGCCGGATGTGCTCGAACTCCTGATCATGCCTAATGCGCTTGGTCGCTTCGATCCCATCCATTTCCGGCATTTGAATATCCATCAGCACAAGATCCACTTTCTGGCGCCGTAAAACGTCAAGAGCCTCAATGCCGTCCGAGGCAACATACACGGCATATCCCATCTCTTCCAACAAACGCCCTACAGCAAAGCGCCCAACTTCATCATCGTCTGCCAAAAGAATGGAAACTCTCTGACGCTGTTCCCCAACTTCTCCCGTAGGCTGTGCTGTGGCACCAGCTTTTTCCGGATGTCCAATACCGACGGGGATAACCACCGAAACGGTTGTTCCGACATCTTCCACGCTCTCGATATGAACGCTTCCGCCCATTCGTTCAGAAAACCGTTTGACAATACTCAATCCCAATCCAGACCCAGAGAATGACCGTCGTTGGCTTCCGTCGACCTGTGCAAACGGCTCAAAGACAGTTTCCAGCTTGTCCTGGGGAATACCGATTCCTGTATCTGCAACGGATAAATGTAAGGCTGCCTGATGTGGTCTATCCCCCGGAGCCAACCGTGCACGTATCACGACCTTTCCGTTGTGGGTAAATTTAACGGCGTTGCCAACGAGGTTGAAGAGAATTTGACGTAGGGGGGTGGAGCCACACTGAACTTCCGCAGGAACCGACGAATCGATATCGGCCTGTATGTCATTGCCACCCTCGGTAGCTTGAACCTGAAAGAGTTTCATGACGTCAGTCACAATCGAGCGGATATCGGTTGGTTCTTCTTCAACGATAAGCCGACCAGCCTCTACTCGAGATAAATCAAGAATATCGTTTATAATATGAATGAGCGTTTTCCCTGAGCTCGTCGCGACCTGAACAAGCTCTTTTTGTCTTTTATCAAGCTCACTCAATCCCAAAACCTGTAACATCCCGAGCATACCGCTGAGAGGAGTGCGTATTTCGTGACTCATGTTGGCCAAAAATTCGGTTTTAGCTCGATTTGCGGCTTCGGCTTTTTCTTTTGCATCGCGCAGGGTTCTTTCCACTTCCTTTCGGTCGTCAATAACACGGAAATAAACGGACAGACTCTTGGAAGTCGGATAAAGATGAAATTCATACCACGTCTTGAACGGTTCGAAATAAGCTTCGAACTCCACAACGACTTGATCCCGCAGAGCGCGATTATAATGCTCATGGAAAATTGAATGCTCGGCTTCCGGAAACAGTTCCCACATATTCCTGCCACGCACATCTTCTCCGGTGATATGAAAGACCTTTCTCCCCTTTTCATTGATATACAAGAAATTAAAGTCACGATCGACTTCAAAGAACGCATCGGTCGTCATCTCCAGTATATTGAAAACATGTTGGCGAGCTTCTTCAAGTTGTCGTTCTTTTTCCTTGATTTCAGTGATATTCTTGGACACAACGACAATGCGATCAATAGTCTCAGACGTCCCAACAAGAAAGGGAGACGCTGTCCACAGGTAGACACTGTCGGCATATTCAGCTTCACATTCCACGGTTTCGCCGGCAAAAGCTCGCATGTAATAGGGCAGTATAAAGTCACTGAGGGCTTTTCCAAAGACCTCTTCATGTGTTTTCCCGATGATTTCATCTCGGTTCATACCGAGCCGATTGAGTTCCAGGCCATCGGTAAAGACATATCGCAAATCCCGATCCAGAACATTCACCGACCCTCCAGCATAGTTCCGCAAAACAGAGGATAGCAATTCCTCACGCTCACACACATCCTGAGTTCGCTCGCGTACCAAGAGTTCAAGGTTGGTTTTATGTTTTCGCAATTCAGCTTCAATGGATTTAATCTCAGTAATATCCATGAGCGTCTCGACCACCTGGGTCGGCCGCCTATCACTGTCTCGCTTTAAGGCATAAGCAAACCACTGAACAAAAATCCACTCTCCGGAAGCATGACGTAAACGAATCACCAAATGTATTGTTTCAACATCTGCCGCGACAAATTGTGCCATGGCATGCTCAACCTTACTCATATCATCCGGGTGAATAAGCTCCGTAAACCAGGCCGCATATTCTTCAACAGACGGTATATTTTCTTGTTCAATCCCCAAGATTGCACACCATTGAGCAGAAATATTCAGATGCCCGGTTTCATAGGGAATGGCATGCTCAAGAATTCCCAATCCTGTGGCTTGAACTGCCCGATCAAGCAAAAACCGCTCCGTCTCAAGCCGATGCTCGGCCAACTTCAGCAAGGTGATGTCGACGAAGGTCAAGACCACTCCTTCAACGGAGCCGTTTAATGTTTGGTACGGAAAAAATCGTGCTGCGAAGAAGGTGGCGTCTTTGGCTTCCAGCTCAAACTCTTTGCTTGCAGCTCCTCCAAGAATATTTTGACACGCTTGAACGATCTCGGGAAAATCTACTGTGCTGACAATATCTGACAGCGGCCGACCAACATCCGTCGCAATGAAATGAAAAACCGAAGCTGCTGCTGGCGTGAATCGACGAATCACCATATGTCTGTCCACGAAAACCGTTGCCATGTTCGTACTCCGCAACAGGTTTTCAATGTCCTCATTAGCAACTTGTAATTCATCGACTTTGTTGCCCATCTCAGCGTTGACTGTAATGAGCTCCTCATTCAGAGCCTGCAATTCTTCTTTCGATGTCTCAAGCTCTTCATTGGAAGACTGCAATTCCTCATTCATGGACATGAGTTCTTCATTGGAAGACTTGAGCTCTTCATTGGCTGCCTCAAGTTCCTCCACGGTGTTCTGGAGCTGCTCTCCTGCCAGAACCAGTTCTTCTTCCAATTCCAGCACAACCGCATTCATGTCCTGAACGCATTCTTTTTGCCCTTCCTCACGCTTGCTGTCGTCTTTTTCCGACGCCATAGACATCGGCTCAAAGACAACACTAAAAAGACGTCGTGAAGGCGGTTTGACGGCGAGAGAGGTGACGATAACGGTCACTCCCGATTTCGCTTGGCATGAAGGACGCAGAACAGAGAACCGGGAACCTTGGTCCGTCGACATGACCTCCTTGATCGTATTGTGTAAACGCGCTTTGAGTGCTCGCCTCGCCTTTTTTATGATATTGGTTGTGGGCTCGCCTTCCGGATCAACAAGATATTCTTGTGTATCGCCGGAATAGGATAATACATCCATATGCTCATCAATGATAACGGCAGAAGGGGCGTAGGCTTTGACGAGATGACGCTCAAGCAGGCGCCCCGGATCATTTTGTGGTCTCACCACACGGTCTATGCGCTCCGCCATTGGAGACAACCAGCGTGGTTGCATAGAGACAGCAACCGGAGGCCTACGCGCGTTTTCATTGCGTCTAAATATCTTCCACTTTTTATTCACCGGAACATATAACAGTTCATTTTGTCCTGTGGACTCCGCCGGTCCAAGGAAAAGAACACCTTGTGGAAGAAGGGATGTATAGAACAACGAAAGAAGGCGCTGCTGTGCTTTAATTTTGAGATAAATTAAAACATTGCGGCAACAAATGAGGTCCAGTTTGGAAAAGGGAGGGTCTTCCAGCATGTCGTGCCGGGCAAAAATAACCATTTCGCGTAAAATCGGTTTGACGACATACATACCATTATGGAACTGAAACCATGCTCGAAGACGTTCTTCTGGAATATCAGCGGCAATACTGGCTGAATACTGCCCTCCTCTGGCCAGCTCGATAGCATTCTTGTCAACATCTGTCGCAAAAATCTGGACCGGACCTTCCGCGCCTGTCTTATCCATATATTCACGGATGAGCAGCGCGATGGAATAGGCTTCTTCTCCTGTGGATGCGCCAGCCACCCACACACGCACGGGCTCATTGGGGGATTTATTGCGAAAAAGAGCAGGGATCACATCTTTTTCCACAAACGCAAAGGCATCTTTGTCTCGAAAAAAACTTGTTACGTGAATAAGCAAATCACGAAAAACGGCATCAAGTTCTTCAGGAGTCTTGTCGAGTAATTCAAGATACCCTTCAAACGAATCACACCCGGCAATGCGAATACGCTTATCGACCCGGCGAACGATTGTGCTGAGTTTGTAGGCGCTGAAGTCATGTCCTGTGCTCATACGAATTCGATGCAGAATCTGATCAAGAAGACGAACGGAATTCTCAGGTAACGAATCCTCGTCCGTTTCCATGGCGAGCATGGAGCTGTTAAGAACCCCACTCAGTGCAACGGCCATATCACGGGCAGGCAAAACTGCATCGGTTACCCCCGTAGCAAGCGCGCTTCGTGGCATGCCGTCGTAACGAGCGTCTTCTGGTTCCTGCACCAAAACGATACCACCCGCCGCTTTAACCTCCTTGAGTCCTAAAGAGCCATCCGAGCCCGTTCCGGATAGAATGATACATATTGCTCTCTCAGCCATCGCCTTGGCCAATGAACGGAAAAAGAAATCAATCGGATGGCGAATATCTTCGGTTCCATCACGCGGGGTAACGCGAAGGCAACCGTTCTCAAGGGAAATGTCATTGTTGGGAGCAAGGATATAGACGTGGTCGGCTTCGGGAATTTGGCCATCTTTCGCCTGACTAACCGGTAAGGCAATGGATTTGGCGAGAATCTGGCTCAAAATACTCTTCTGATCCGGCGCCATATGCGTCACCACAACAAATGCCGCCCCAAGTCCAGGGGAAATATTTGAAAACAATACTTCCAAGGACTCGAGGCCTCCGGCAGACGCACCAACACCAATAACAGGAATATTCACGGGCTGGTCGGCCCTGTGCTCATCGTTCGTGTTGTCCGATGGCGTATTCTCGGAAGAAGAAAACTCTTGCGCCGTTATGCCTTTTGTATCATCGCGCGGCATACATTCCCCCTTGCCACAGCAAGCGCCCCGCAGTTACATGATTTTCAATGCTCTCCATTGTGAAAAACATCGTTCTCAGAAAGCATAAAGCGATCTCACCGACATTTTCCCCGAAAATGCATTGAACTGACATTTGCGTCAAACTCAAAAATTCAATTTCTTCCTATAAACATTTAAAATTTCATGCACCAAAAGTCTATTCGGCCTCCCTGCCATTCAGAACAAACCGAACGATCCCTCTACCATCCTATGATCGACGAAAGATACTTACATATACATACGGGCCTAAATCCAGTGTTTTTTCTGGAACAAACCCAAATCCGGCGGTGTGCTGGGCAAGCTCGTCAGGACCGACACGAACAGAGAGGGGCGGGCCAGGAGGGCCTTCAAGAAGTTTAAATTCCACTAACCCTAAACGTCCCTCCGGTTTGAGGACTCGACGTATTTCGGCAAGCACGGCTTTATGGCTGCCCGCCTGCACAAGATCGTGGTACACCGTGCCCAAAAGACAGATATCAACGCTTTCATCCTCCAACGGCAATTCTTTTGATGCATCGGCCCATATCGGGCGAATTGCGTTGATGTTCTGTATGGTGATGACAGAACGTAGGGCATCCACACCTTCTTTCCATAAATCGACAGCATAGATTCGACCCGTCTCTCCAAGTCGTTCCCATGCAGCCAATGCATAGTTGCCTTTCCCACAGCCCAAATCGAGCAAAGTCATTCCTGACCCGATGCGTAACGCCGAAAAAAGTATCTCGGCATCGACCAAATCAAAGCTGCTCTTTCCTGCGCCTATCGGTTTATCATCCATGATCTTCTCTCCTTCATTTTTTCAATTATTCTTTGATTGGTTCCGAGTTCTTCGTGGCATACGAGGTTGCCGTACTGTGGACAAGCTTCTTTGAAAAAAACCAAAGACATCGACAGTAAGAACCTCGTTGTCATCAAATTCCACTTAGAACATGCATCGTAGAGCATTGACCAAGGACGTCAAACGACAGCCCATATCCAAAATTATCGTCAACTCCCTTGTTGTGACTTCGAAAAAGCTCTGCGGATAAAGAATACCTTCGGACGTAACGGCTGAAGACGTCATACTATTACCGTGTTGTCTATGAACAATGTATACGAAATAACTTCGAAAAAAACATTTATTATTATTCGGTCATCCATATCCCCAGACATTCCTCTCGGCTATTTCTCGCTTGATGGCAACCGCATATACCATCTATTCAAACGTAATGTTCTTCCTCAAGAATCCTCCCAATCAGGTCTGCTATTCAATGTCGTTGCCGTTATACCAATTCCCAGTGTACACAAGACACCCCAGCCCTGATTCATCATGGCGATGGTCGCCACGTTGCCTGTCGTGGGGTTGAGGAAGGCAGGCTCTAACTCTTTTGAAATAAAGGAATACACCATGTCCGAGACAGACTCGAACATTGTTTTTTCCCCCATTGGTTTTGTCGAATCACCCCATGTCAAACTTGAAGGTATGCCTATTCAACCACGCGGAGCCAAGGGAATTCAGGGACGTCTGATTCTCGATCCCGAGCTCGCTCAAGGATTGCATGATCTCGACGGATTTTCTCATATCATTGTTTTATATTACTTTCATAAATCGGAAGGTTATGATCTTCTTGTCAAACCCTTCCTCGACACCGCGACACATGGCGTCTTTGCAACTCGAGCTCCCCGTCGCCCCAATCCATTGGGTTTGTCCATCCTGCGTGTGATTGATGTCACCGATAATATCGTCACGGTTGAAGATATTGACATTCACAACGGTACGCCCATCATCGACATCAAACCGTATGTTGCGGCTTTTGACGATTGTAAAGCCGATTGTTTCGGATGGATGGATGGGAAAAAAGAAGAGGTTCGCGAAGCGCGAAGCGACTCTCGATTCGTCAGCCCACAGGAATAGCCACGCCAACCAAGCTCTTTCGCCCTTCACGATACTGTGCGGCTGAAGCATCCTCACATCTGAGTGTCCCACTCGGAGTGAGGATGTTTTTTTGATTTCCGGAACATATTTTATTTTATGTCTATTGGCACTATAGTAACCAACACTATATTGACTACTTTCATGAGGAGTCTATGCATGTCTTATTTGTGGAATACACGTTGTATTCTTCTCTGCATTATTCTGACGATGACTTTGGTTTTTCCTGCTCAAAGCCAACCAAGCATAAATACCCAAGATAAAGCCTGGGTCTTTTACAACATATTACGGTTACGGCAATGAACACATTGCGCGAGTTCGCTTTCCAAGCTGACTAATTCAATTTCTTTCACTTTGACTTCTTTCGCCTTATCGGGATCGCTTTTGGCTTCAGCCTGCAAGGATTTAATTTCTTCCTTCAATTGTGCAATTTGATCTTCTAAATCATCAATGTCATCTTCATTGTCACTGTCGGACGATCCACTACTTTGCCCTCCAGCCGCTATGGACGTTCCGCTGCTGCTATCGCTTTCTGTTCCCATGGACTGTGTGCTTGTTTCCGTGGAATCTTCACTCTCGGAAGCATCTTCCAGTCCTTGCTTAATAATACTGGAAATTTCTTCTTTATCTTCTTCGGTCAACGATTCCTGTTCTGAATCTTGCAGTTCTTGCAATTTCGTTTTGAGCATTTCCTTCGCTTCATCGGAAATGGTCACTGTATCGCCCAGCATGGACATAAGCTCTTCTGTCCCGTCGTCCGATGAGGAGGAAGTTGTATACCATTGAGGTTTTCGAATGTACTTGTCCCAGAGAGGCCCGTTGTGTCGCCTACACCACTAATAACCATGTTCATTTCTCCTTCTTTCGGTTCTGTTCCTTCTGCTTCCGGATAAGAATAAAAAACAGCCCAATATGGTGTTTTTCGAGAAAAAACGACTCATGGTTGCGCGTCGAACTCATGTATTCAATTCATAATGTATTCATTGAAAAGACTGTCTAAAAGCCCCAAAAAAAGCCGGGCCCTTGCGGACCCGGCTAAGAAGCGTCTTGATGCTTTCTTTTTGAAAACTAGAACTGGTATTTCAGACCGAGGGAGACCTTCCACATGTCGTTGGCTTCATTGTAGAAGCGGCGTCCCCAAACGTCTTTGTCGAATTCACCGTGAGCCCAACCGGTTTCAGCGATAAGGGCCAGGTTTTCGTAAATCATGTACTGATGGTCGAAGGACAGACCGAGGACGTATTCGTCAACGGTGAGGTCCTTGCCCATGATGAAGAAGTTGTTGGTGCCGAGCACGAGGTTGGCATCACGCAGAGCGGTCTTGGAGTTGGTGCCGCGAGCGTAGGTGAAGGTGATGCGGGAGGTCAGGTCTTCGACGAAGGAAATGTCGTTCAAAGAAGCCGTGATACCCCAGCTACCGATGGGATTGACGTCAACCGTGCCATTCTTGAACTGCTGGCCACCGTCGAACAGGAAGGAGGTCGAGGCGTTCCAGGAAGGAACGAGGTAAGGCATACGTTCGGAACCGTTGCGGGTGCTTCCGTCTTCACCGGAGCTCCACCAGGCGGACAACTGAGGAGTCAGCATGTCGAGGCCGGTGTATTCAACAGCACCGTCGACGAACCAACCCCAACGTTTGCTCTTGCCACGGTCAGTGGGATTGCCTTCACCGTAAATGACGTCAGCGTACAACTTGATGGGATCAAGAGCGTCAACTTCGAACGCACCGCCAACCCACCAGTAAATATTCTGGTTGTTGTCCCAGCCAGTGGGAGGAACCATGAAGGTACCAGCAGAAGCCAGGCCAGCAGCGTTGCCATCTTCGAAAGCGCCGTAGTTACCATTGATACCGGCAACGGCGACGGTGCCCCAAGGCACGATGGTCACGCCATCAAGGGTGATGGGCAGAGCCAGGAAGTAAGCGTCAAATTCGTCAGCAACCTGAGTGGTGGTAGCGTCGGTCTGACCATTGTCCAGGAAGCGGATGAAACCAGCTTTGATGGCCAGGGTGTCAGCAACCAGGGGCGAGGAAACAACCAGAGCAGCAGCATCAGAGTCGAACACAACGGAACCGTTGAAGAAGGAGCTCTGGGGCAGGCTCAGGGGCTGATAACCAGCGGTGATTTCGATATCGGTGTCAGGCCATTTGAACTGCAGGAAAGCCTGGTAAACACGCAAGGAAACAGCCGAGTTGTCAGCGGTGAAGGTGCCACCACCCCAAACGTCTTCAACCTTGAGGCCCAAGCGGAACTTCAGGGCTTCGTTGGCGATGAAGTCAGCGCGGACGCGAAAACGTTCCCAAATGGTGACGGGGTCAACGGTCTGAGTACCTGCACGGTTCCAGCCGGTGAACTGATAGTTCGAGTACCAGTTGGCGCTGATGCGGGCATCACCGACCATGCGGACTTCAGTAGCCGCGCTGGCAACGCCGAACATGCCAAGCACGAAGGCAGCCAAGGTGGCGAGCATGATAATGCGTTTCATAATAACCTTTCTCCTTTTACGTTTTTCTCAAAGAAAGCACCAAAACCATGACGCCAGGGCAAAGCCCTTTCCAGGTGGCGTCGAAATCAATCTACCCGCCCTTGTGTAACAAGTCAAAATTTTTTTACTCATTTTCTTGAATTTGCCAAAAAAAGTTCAAAAAACTCTACCGGACAATTTTTTATACTTTCAATCCATGGATTTATAGGTAAATCATGGCACCCCACCAGAGGGATTATTCAATAAAAACTTCCTTGGAGAGATACCGACGTAATCCCGAAAGGTACGAATCATGTGGCTTTGATCGGCAAAACCTGCTTCATGAGCTGCTTCTGCAGCCCCTATACCGGCCTGAAGTGCACGTGCAACAAGACGGGTTCGGTGGCGTTGAAGATACTGTACCGGGGTCACCCCTATTTCTCTTTTAAAAAGTCGTTGAAAATAAAACCGACTGAATCCCCCTGCCGCAGCCAAATCGTCAAGCGTTAACCGCTCGCCTGCGCGTTCATGGACGAGATGTATCCCTGCCATAACGGCGGGATGATATCGAATCGGAAAAAATTCCCGGTGCAAATGTGCATAATGCACTGCAAAAAGACAAAGGCACTCTGATATCGCGTCGAATCGATTTTGCGGAGAGCAAAGGCCGGCCAGGCTCTCAAAAAAAACACCGTTTTGGAATGAAATCCCATCCAACGGCACCGAAGCTTTCGCCACATTGGAGAACATATTGGGATCTATGCATAAACAGATGCTTTCTCCATGATATTGGCAGCGGTGTGGTGTATGCGGGGCGAGGACAAAAATTTGTCCTGGATACACCGCAATACGCTGAGAACCAAACTCAATGTACCGCTCGCCAGCGAGACACACGCCAACGACCCATTTTCGATGTGTATGCATAAGAACATCGGCACGCATCCCGACGGCATGCACAACGGCAACACCAGGATATGTCGTCTCGTCAAGCAATAGCTTCGGTTCTGTAGCCATAGCCGGCCTCATGACTTTGATCTATATATAATGTTACACTGCAGCCGGTGTGAAAATCGCCAGCAACAGCAGCCCGTCGGTTCCTGCAAGGACACGGTGGGGAGTACCTGTGGCGATGACACTCAGATTACCAGGGGTATAGCGAACGTGGCGTCCATCGACTTCGGCATCGGCGCTCCCCGCAACCACGTGATGCAATTCCTGTTGCTGCTCATGAATATGAGTTTCCAAGCAACTCTCCGGAGCAACCTTGACCAAATGACAACTCAAGTCCCCTCCTGTTTTCTCCGATGACAACAGCGTCTTCATCATCACTCCAGGAAAGACGGGATGCGGCTTCCACTGTAGATCCGCAACGTGAGCTATCCCGGTCGTCGTCGAAATGGCAGCCGTTTCCAATGCGTGAATGGTGTTTCTGATCTCCATGATTTCTTTCCTCCTTATGTGCATTGCGTCAAGCAACTCTAGTTCAAGGAGAAGCATGAAGATTGAATAATCTTGCGCTTTGTATTGTACCGCTACCGGTTCGAAAAATACACGGTCCAATACAAACATCGTTCATGTATTTCTTCGGATCATACGTCGTAATGCAGAACAATAGGCATGAAGCGCCGCACGGAATTGACGAGAAATAGACGATCGGCGGTCATGAGGTCATCGGGAAAAAGCGATTGTTCGACGACAATCTTTTTCGCGACAAGATGATTCCTCAAGGTTCCGGCCAACAGCCCGTCACCTTGAGGCGGGGTAAACAAACGACCTCGTTTTTGGACAACAATATTCGCTATACACGATTCGGTAATCTGGCCACGAGTATTGACGAGAAGAACGTCATCGTAATCAGGATGCGCTTCGGCGGCCTCGCGATAGATGTGACGCCGGGTGGTCTTATGAAAAAGAAACACATCGTCCGGATCAACCGGCACGTCATGAATAGTCACACTTCGGACCGTACGAGGTTGGGCACAGAGTGGGACAGAACCGATATCAATATGTCCTGACTGGGAAACCGTCAGGCGAACTTTATACCGAGCCCGTCCCAGCCGCCCGGCAAGTCGCTCAAGGTGATGGTGAACCCGATCCATTTCAACAGGAATATCGAAAAATCGGGCCGATGCCTTGAGCCGATCAAGATGCGCATGCAACAGAAAGAAATGACTATGTTCCAAAAGGAGACTTTCAAGAAGGGAAAATTCTGGGAGGGATCTGTTCACGAAGCGCATCTTGATGAGACATTCTTCATATTCGTCTGCAGCCGAAGAATCCCAGACAATACCACTTCCGACATGAAGCCGGACAGACTTCTTTTCCGTGTCATGAATCAAAGTACGAATGGGGACATTGAAGACAGCCTCACCCTGTGGTGCAAGCCAACCTATTGCCCCGCAATATACACGACGAGGATAGGTTTCAAGTTGACGAATTATATCCATCGTACTGACTTTAGGTGCGCCTGTAACCGAACCACACGGAAAGAGGCCAGCCAGAGTATCCCAAAGCGTGACCTCAGATCTCAACATGGCCGTGATGGTTGATGTCATCTGATGTACCGTAGGATACCGTTCTACATGAAAAAGCCTATCGACATGTACCGAGCCCGGGACGGCAATTTTGCCCAAATCGTTTCGTAACAGGTCAACAATCATGACGTTCTCGGCCTGATTCTTAGGGCACCGACCGAGTTCCGCAGCAAGACGCTCATCCTCGACGGGAAAACGTCCTCGCCGGGCTGTTCCTTTCATGGGACGGGCCATGATGAGATCATTGCGTTTCTGAAAAAAAAGCTCCGGCGACAAGGACGAAACAACATATTGTCCCATATCGAGATAGACCCCGAACCCAGGATTCTGTCCGCGAAACATGTAGTGAAAACATTCTAGCGGATCACCGCTAAAATCACTTTCCAAGGGAAAGGTCAGGTTGACCTGGTATGTGTCTCCTTGTTCAATATGATGACGAACCACTTCCAAAGCTCGATTGTAATCAGTCTGTTCGACAAGAGGACGGAAAGCAAAAGAAGGCTGGGAATATTCGACAGAATTGAAAGGAACCATCACGGTATCGGGATGCTCGAAAACCGCAGCAAAGGCTAAAGGAAACTCATCAATTTGCCCGACACGAAGACAAGGATCGAAGGCTGGCGCAGCTTCATAGGACATCATAAGCACAGCATGTCGCCCCGTGTCGATTGCTTGCTCAGCCATTTCAACCACTGAGCGAACCTGTCCTATCGACGTGGCAAAAGCCCAATCAACAGGAGAAGAATACGATCGTGACCATCCACCATCCAATGCGGCAGAATGAAATAAAGCAAACGGGGAATGCATCATAAAGGCTGACAGCTGTCGACAAATTGATGCCGTACGACAGTAAAATGCGTCACTTCTCGATCAGGATCAATACGATAGGCGTCATCTTCGGGATACAGTTTCGCGACGGCAATATTGTCTCCAGCAAATTGCCGTATATAATCATATGATTCCCAATATGTTAACAATGTCAATTCGACAAAAACACCGCGTTCGCGTTCAAATACCTGTGCACCAAGATAACCCGGCAAAGCTGCGGCATCCCGTATGCCCGTGTTATCAAGATGCTTGAGAAACCCCTCTCGGTGGTCACGTGGTACTCTACATTTCCATTTTCGTACAATCATAGCAATTTCCTTTCAGTTCCTTGAGTGAAGGGGGAAATTCCCCCCGCGCCTCCCCCTGGATAAACCAGAGTACGAGATTTTTTATCTTACGACGGCTGCCTGCATATGAAAAGGTAGAAATGCAATTATGTATATTTCACGCAAAATATGCCGTGGAGACTGTCGATTCCAGAACATTCCGGCCACGACGATTCTGTATGCTCAACGAGAGACGATCTTCTTCCCGACGAGCGTCGACACTGTTGGCGGTATCGAGACAGCCTGCAAATCCATTGACAAATCCATCCTCGAAATAACGTACAGTAACTCGCTCGGGACGCTTCAACCGTCCGCGTCCGGCATCAAGGAGTGTTGCCGCCTCATAAGCATTGCGCCGTAAAATGACAAATCGACCGATGGTGCCAACCCACATCGCAACACGATCGACTTTCTTCACAGCGATATTGCCACAATCAATCCACAAGGCAATACTGCCATCCGGGGCAAGACGAACCAAATCCGGCTTGTAATGCCGCCCCACACCGTGCTCTATAACCGGCCGATCCTGGGCATAAAGCATATATCCGAGCATTTTTAGTGCAATATGCCATACAACTTCAGATGGTCCAGCACGAAGAACCACCTTGTCCTTTATAAGGATGTCATCCATTTCCAACGCCAAGCTCAAAGTATACTTCACCTTGTCTCCCCCCCCTAAAACCCAAGATCTAAAAGCGTTTGCTCAAGTAGGAAAACATGGTAGTCTTCTTATACACATACCATAAGGAATCGGCGCAGCATTTCGAGAATTCACTATAAATATGAACGCCCCTCATCCTGGGAAGAGTAGGGAAGGAATATTGTGATGTCCGAACACCCCTCCGAGAACACCAGTGCTGATGCGCCAATCTCCTGCCTTACACAAGGCAGCTTGACTCCTTCTCTGTTCGGTGAGAGCAATGATATTACACTCAATCTGTTGGAAAACATCCGTGACGGATTTTTTTTCTTATCTAATGATACCACATTGTTATATTTCAACAATTCGGCAGAGTGCCTTCTTTCCAGGCAACGTCACGACGTTTTGGGACACAAGCTGGCAGAAGCATTTCCTGAAATTCGGGACACCGAACTGGAATCACGCTACCTCAACGCCCTCCGCGATAAAACGTTTTCAAATTTTGAAATCTACTTTGGCACACCACCGTATGAAAATTGGTACGACATCCGTATCCATCCATTTACCCAAGGAATCGCCGTTTTTTTTCTGGTCACGACCGCTCAAAAAATAGCTGCTCAAGAAAGCCGAGAAAAATCCGAACAACTGTCTCTTATTCTCGACGCGCTTCCTGTGGCTCCCTTTTCCATGCGTGCAGATGGTTCATGGGAGATGATGCTTATCGGACCCACAATAGAAGAAATGACTGGATTTCCGCCATCAACATTTACGAAGAATCCACGCTTCTGGATTACACGTATTCACCCACAGGACGAACGCCTCCTCCGCCGGTCTTTACGAGAACTTCCTGCAGTCGGCGCTGTCGAACTCGCCTTCCGCTGGCGCGTCGCTGACGACTCCTACAAATGGTTTGCACAAACGTTGCGTAAAATGGAGAGTACGACAGAAGATCATCTTGTCGGACTCTTTTATGATATTTCCGACAGAAAAAAGGCGGAGGCCGAACTCCGATACCAAAACATCCTTTTGTCAGCACAGCAAGAAACATCTCCCGATGCCATTATCGTCACGAATCGGAACATGCGTATCACATCATGGAACAGCCGCTTCGCCACACTCTGGAACATTCCGAACGATCTTATGCAGACGCAAGACGGACATGCTATTATCGAGTATATCAGCCAGGTCTTTCGTGATCCTGCAGCTGTAATCAGCAACATCCACTATTTAAACAATCATCTTAGCGAAGAAGAAGTCAACACCGAACTCGTATTACGAGATGACCGGATCATTGAGCGCCATTCCCGCGGACTTTTTGACAAACACGACGAATATTTAGGAAGAGTTTGGTTTTTTCGAGACATTACCGAGAAAAAACTAGCCGAGCAACGACTCCAGGAACTTGCAACGACTGACGAACTGACAGGCATCGCCAACCGACGGCATTTCATGCGACAAGCTCGACATGAAGTAGAGCGGGCTCGACGCTACAATTTGCCACTCAGCCTCATTATGCTCGACATTGATCATTTCAAAATGATTAACGACGCATATGGACATGAGGCAGGTGACAGAGCCTTACGTGCTTTTGCCGACATTATACGGAAATCACTTCGAGAAATTGATATCTTTGGCAGATTAGGAGGAGAAGAATTTGCGGTCGCGCTCCCCATTACAACACAAGATGGAGCAGCCATCGCTGCTGAGCGCCTTCGTCGAGCTGTCAGCACCCTGCGCATTACGGCGCACCCCGAACCGTTTTCTTTCACTGTCAGTCTTGGCGTTGCTCAACTGGACAATAGCGACCTCGATAATCTCCTCAAACGAGCCGATGCCGCACTATACAAAGCCAAAAGTAATGGCAGGAACCAAATCAGCCTGGCCTGAAGCACAATTCAGACATATCTAATTCCATGCTTTAAGCGAAAGAACAAGAAACACCATTGTAAGCGAAGGAGGCGTTCCCATGACCCCGCTGTCTTCCCCTCGAAATCATGCAATTCTGCTTCTGGCATGCTTCGCCGTCATGGTAGCGGCCTGCTATCCAAAACCCAAAGCACCTACTCCCGACCTCATTGATGCAGGGTATTATATTGTCGACCAGTTATTGGCTCAAACCAAGATTCCCTTAAGACCGGATGATGTTATCCTGGTCACAACGTTTGCCGACGTCTCCAACCTCCAGGCTTCATCGACCATGGGTCGAATGCTGGCCGAATTCACGGCATCGGGATTTACGCGAAAAGGATTTCTCGTCAAAGAAATACGTCTCTCGCCTTATAATGTATATACAGTCAAGCGTGAGGGAGAATTCGTTTTATCAAGAGAAATTGGAAAGTTAGGCCGGCAATACAAAGCAGATTTCATTGTAGCTGGAGTCTACGGACATACAGGAAACCGGACATACGTCAACGCAAAACTGATCGCTCCTGCGACTGGGGATATTTACTCCACGGTTGATGTTGTGCTTCCGATCGATAGCTGACCCAATCACATGGCAAAGGATATCGGATTTGACGCCATCCATTCGTGACATACTGAGTCCGGCAAGTCATATGGCGCGCTCACTATGCGCTCAACGCCACGCAAATATATCCAGGAAAACGCCACTATTTCTTTGTATTGCTGTATTGTTGGGTTTTCTCTTTCTTCCGTGCCTTGGACATGCCCAAATATTGGCGACCACACCGGTATCCTTTGATGACTTGACCTTCGGTGCAATCAGTTCTGTATCATTCAACATGACATATCGGGATGATGAAGCAGCTGTAGCCTTTACAGACCTTGTTCTCACACAAGAGGATGTCGGAAAAATATTCACGTTGACGCAACCTAATGCGGGCTCTGCATTCGTTGCGTTTTCCAACCGAGCGACAAATGGAATCGACGAGTATATCCTTTTCCGATTCGTTACACTCAATGAAACCGTCGAAGATGAACAGCTTGAGTCAGTTCTGTTCAACGCCGATCCGGATTTGAGAGGACACCATCTTGACGAAATGCAGCTTGTGCTTCACGAATTGACATTTACCTCCTTCTCCATTTTCATCGGAGGAATACCGATCTTTTATACACAAGTGCACATGAATGCGGACATTGTCTCTTTACAATATCCGACGATTCTTCCTTCAATTTTCAGGCTTATTTTACTTTGAAAACAATCGTTTTTTATTCACGTTGCCCCTTTACAAAAAAGAATCCCCGGAATTGCTCCCGGGGATTCTTTTAAGATATGGAAGGAATGCACCCTAATAAGAGTCTTCTCCAGTGCCACTACTTTCGTGTGGCACTTTTCAGAACAACCGTCTCACGCACCTGACGCGAATCTGAGGCTCTGACATTCTTCGCAACTTTCTTGTTCTTGGCGGATTCGCTTTTGACGACAACGGGCGATTCATCCCAGGTCATATGTCCTCGCATTGCAAACCTCCTTATGGTCAATCGGCTTTCCTCCAGGATGGAATATACACCGAGCATGCACCGAGAAGTTCTGTCTGTCATGACAGTTTCGTGAAATTGGCTATTTCACAAATTTTTACTGAAAACCATCGGAAATGATGAAGGATTCGGAAACACAGCACAAAAACCTCGTGCTGATATCAAGTGTAAAATACACGATTTCCCCTCTTTGTCAATACATGCTTTCAAAAAAGAGAGGCAATGTGGCAAACGACGCAAAAATGCTCTTAAAACAACGACATATGTATATACAACAAAATTGTATACTATTTACATTCCATTCTCGTAATTGCTTGTTACGCAAACAATCTATAAAGTGTTTGTCCTCACCCAGAACAGCAAGGAATGTACGCATGAACATCAGCACCCGCCTCATTTTATCAGTCACAGGTTTTGTCCTTCTCACCGTCGCCGCTTCGGCCAGCGCCTTTTTCATGGTACTCGACCAACGCGACAACGCACTCGTCATTAACCTTGCCGGTCGTCAACGCATGTTGAGTCAGATGACTGGAATGAAAACTCTTGTGTATGCTCACACGGCATCAGATGATGTCAAACAACAGGTACAGTCGCTTTTAGCCGTTTTTGAAAACACCCAACAAGCACTCAAGCAGGGGAAAGCAGCCCCTTTGACCCTCAATCCAAATGGGAAGACAGCAGTTCTTCCCGCTGCTCCTCCTGATATCGTTCCCGTCCTAGACACAGCCAATACAGTCTATGCAGACTTCAAGACAGTTGTTGAATCCATTCTTGATGGAAACACCAATGGCGAAAAAAATGCTTTGAAGCTTGACCAAAACGCTCAAAAAACCGTTCGTGCGCTCAATGACGTTGCATTGGCATTCCAAACACAAGCTGAGGCAAAGGCTGATTTTTTGCTCATTTTTTTAGCCACGCTTGTCACGGTTGCCTTTATTTTGGGCGCAATCGTTGTCGTAAATATACGCAAAGTTGTTGTTAAACCATTAATCCAGATCACTGACTACGCGAAACGCATCTCGTCGGGGGGGCTCGACTCGGAACCGCCTTCGGGATTTACCGCTGAATTAGCAACACTGACGGCATCGATGACAGGCATGGTCCAAGAACTTAAAAACACCTTCGAACAAGTCGATGAAAAAAGTCGCGCCGCCGATCAAAGTGCCCTCGACGCACAACAGGCTCTCAAAGAAGCGCGTCTCCATGAAGAAGAAGCCAGACGGCTCAACGAGTCGTTAAACGATGTCGCCAACCAGGCGAACGAATTCGTCCTTCAAGTTATCAATGCAAGTCACGAACTGGCTTCACGCCTTGATTCAATTGAATCAGGAGCGAGTCTGCAACGCGAACGCATGACAGAAACGGCAACGGCCATGGACCAAATGAGTTCCTCGGTTCTCGATGTCGCCCATAATGCCGGAAATGCCGCTTCTTCCGCGGACAAAGCCAGACAACTTGCTGCCGGTGGTGCAGAAGGAGTTTCCTCAGCGGTCAAATCCATCGTCAGAATTCAACAACAAATTCTCTCGCTGAAGAAAAGCATGGCCAACCTGGGTGAACATGCGGAAAGTATCGGACGCATCATGACGGTTATTTCCGATATTGCCGACCAGACCAACCTGCTTGCACTGAATGCAGCTATTGAAGCGGCACGTGCCGGGGAAGCCGGTCGAGGATTTGCCGTCGTCGCAGACGAAGTCAGAAAATTGGCAGAAAAAACCATGAATGCAACCAGAGAAGTCGGTCAAACCGTAGCTGCCATCCAGGACCAAACACAGTCCAATATCAGTGCCACGGATGCCTTAGCCAAAGGAGTGGTCGACAGCACACGCACAGCGACCGCCTCAGGCAAACAAATGACGTCCATTGTCGATATCGTTGGTGATACGGCAGCGCAAGTCGCGTCCATTGCCGCAGCCTCAGAAGAGCAATCCGCCTCTGCTGAACAAATTACGCGTTCTGTCGATGAGGTCAGCCGCATTGCCACGGAAACATCTGATGGCATGTCCGAAGCCCACGCTGCCGTCGATCAGGTCGTAAATATTGCTGAAAGTTTGGGCGACCTTATGTCCCAAATGACCAAGACCGCCCTGCCAGCATAAACAAAGCCATCTCGACTTCGAAAGACGGAAAATCACCCGTCTTTCGAAGACTATTGTTGCTACGCTTGAATCTCCTTCAATCAGCAACTTGCACGTGCCCTATTTCACTTTCGGCCTCTCATAAAAATTCTTCTCTGTGGACAGTTGGCATTTCTCGAAAAAAACGCGTACACGGACAAAAGTCGCCTCTTAATACCCTTTTCGGCAGGCCAGGAGCCGAATCTTCATGGCCGGCTTCTTCGAATCGTGTCCCGTCGGACGCCATTCCCCTATGACAAGAAAACGACATGGCCTGGCCATGCAAACGTGGAGTAAAGAACTATGCCCAAGGCGCAAGCAGGATCGCAGGTTGAGGTCCATTACACTGGCTCACTCAATGACGGAACGGTCTTTGACAGCTCCAAAGATAGAGATCCGCTGTCTTTTACCGTCGGCACCGGAGCCGTTATCCCCGGATTTGAAAAAGCCATTGTGGGTATGGATGAAGGCGAAACCAAAACGGTTACGTTTTCCCCGGAAGAAGGATACGGGGATCATATGGAACACCTCGTCATCGAAGTGAACAAAACGGAACTGCCCCCGGAAATTGCCGTTGGCTCCGTACTGCAAGCAGAGATTCAGGGCCAGCAGATGTTCTTCAATGTCATGCAAATTGAAGAGGAAAAAGTCACCCTTGATGGCAATCATCCTCTGGCTGGTAAAGATCTCACCTTTGAAATAACACTGGTGAAATCGGCCTAAAGCCTCAAAATCGCATCTCATGGAAAAAGCGCTTTCCGTTACGACGAAAAGCGCTTTTTCCTTCTAAGAAAAAACTCCGGCAATAGGTGCTCCACACGCTGTGCACTTCCCTTCGGTAAGATCCGTACCATTCACCTGGAAACCAGACCGGTCTATCACTCGGGCCTGACAGTTCGGACACAGGGTATGCGCGTGCTCATTCCCCGGCACATTCCCAACATACACAAAATGCAATCCCGCTTCTTTTCCAGCCTCCCAGGCATGAACAAGCGAAGTTTGTGGTGTGAATTCCCTGTCGCGCATGTTGTAATCCGGATGAAACCGTGACAAATGCCACGGAGTCTCCACCCCAAGCTCATTGCTGATAAATTTTGCCATTTCACGGACTTCGTCTTCATCATCGTTCTTTCCCGGAATCAGCAATGTCGTCACTTCCAGCCACCATCCCAATTCCCGGATTGTCTTCAGATTCTTTTTGACCGGCTCAAGTTTCGCGCCACACAATTCTTCATAAAATTGTGGTGTAAACGCCTTGAGATCAATGTTGGCGGCATCAATATACGGACCAAGGGATTGCAAACATTCTGGACTTTGAAACCCATTGGAAACTATAATATTTTTAAGACCCTGCTCTTTGGCCAACACCGCCGTATCATACATGAGCTCATAAAAAATAGTCGGCTCGGAATAGGTATAAGAGATACTCTGGCAATTATTCCGAAGAGCCGCATCAACAAGAACTTGCGGAGTAACGTGGTGTCCACTCACTGCCCCGCCCGCCTTCGGCGTTTGCGACAAACTGTAATTCTGACAAAATGAACAGGATAAATTGCATCCCATCGTCCCAAGCGAGAAGGTCAATGTTCCCGGCAAGAAGTGGTACAGCGGCTTTTTCTCTACCGGATCTACATTGACGGCGGCAGCTCGATCATACACGAGCGTATAGAGTTCTCCATCCACATTTTGTCGGACACCGCACTTTCCGCGGCCCCCCGGATCAATACGACAAAAATGGGCGCACAACCGACACTGCACCTGCAAATTATCTCGCTTCTTCCATAACCGGGCAGGGTGCATGGTTCACCTCCTGTCTGTTGGCATTGTCTTCAGCGCCAGACTACTCATTGGGCCGCACGACAGGACCAGGACCAGGTCCAGGTATCGGCGGAAACGGTCGAGGAGGATAATTCCCAATATATGGTTGAACCACAATCGGAACCTCATCCCGTGGAGTCATATCGATATCCGGCCTCGGCCCGATTTCCATGACGCTGTCGCCCTCTTCATTGACGCCAATCTTCATATTATCGAGTTCCCCCAATTTCCCATCTTGCCGTCCCTCATCCGCAAAAACGATTGTTCCCCCGAGAGACAGACCGCAGACAAGAGCCAACACAACTATGGCCTTTGGAAATCGAATCATGATATATCTCCCTTGTATTTCAGGCTTGCCCGAAATATAGTCACGCCCGCACGAAACGCCAGAGTACAAGGAGCCTACATGTCAGCACACGATAATCGCGCCGACCGCACCAAAGCATACAAAGAAGCGGGCGTCGATATCGACGCCGGAGAATCGCTGGTCAAGCGCATTCGCCCCCTGGCCCAGAAAACATTTACCCAGGGCGTTATTACCGATATTGGCGGCTTCGGCGGCCTGTTCAAACTCAATCCTACCGAATACACGAATCCAGTTCTCGTATCGGCCACAGACGGTGTGGGCACGAAACTGAAATTGACGATTGCTCTTGATGGCTACTCAACCATCGGTATCGACCTTGTGGCTATGAGTGTCAATGACATTTTAGTCCAAGGTGCCAAGCCGCTTTTCTTTCTCGACTACTTTGCCACCGGTAAGCTCGATGTAGACAAAGCCGCACAAGTTATCGAAGGTATCGCCGAAGGTTGCACGCAATCCGAATGTGCCCTCCTCGGTGGAGAAACCGCAGAAATGCCCGATTGTTACCCTCCTGGGGAATTCGATATTGCCGGATTTTGTGTCGGTATTGTCGATAGCGATCGCATCATTGATGGCTCCGGCATCAGCGCCGGAGATGCCATAATCGGCATTAAATCCTCGGGTCCACATTCCAATGGCTACACCCTTATCCGTAAGTTGCTGGCCAAATCCGGCCTTTCCGCAAACGATCCACTCCCTGGAGACACAAAAACCGTTGGCGAAGCCCTTCTTGCGCCCACGCGTATCTATGTCAAACCGATGCTCGATCTGTTGCGCGACGTTGAGATCAAAGGCATGGCGCACATCACGGGCGGTGGATTTTATGACAATATTCCACGCATACTTCCCAAAAACATTTCCGCCAAACTCGATATGAATACGTGGGAAGTTGACCCCGTATTTCACTGGTTACGTGAGACTGGCGAAATGAATTGGGAAGAGATGCTGCAGATTTTTAATTGCGGTATCGGCTACATTCTGGTGGTCAGTAAAGAGCATACAAACGATATTTTACATCGTCTGAATGACTTAGAAGAAAAGGCCTTTCTCATCGGATACACCGATCTCCGCAAAGACGACACCGATTCCGTCCATATTACTTTGCCAGCCTAAGTCATATTCCGACAGTATCGCGCTACAAACGCCCTCCGAAAACACATCAATGATTTCGGGGGGCTGTTTTCATAGATGACACTGCACCATAAGATTTCCATTGCATATCTATCAAAACAATATCACTAAATATTCTTATCGCGAAGCGATACAGAATTCCGAATTGCCCACCTGCGTGTTTCCTTGTATGCAGACCAGGATACAGAGGCTCGAACCCTAAGAGAGAGGAACGTATGCAAGCGCGTCCTATAAGCTACAGCCGAATTGTGAGCCCGCAACGCATGATGCCCCAGGATGCCAATCCAGCCGGCAATGTCCATGGGGGGGTCATTCTCCGATATATCGATATGACGGCCAGCATCGTTGCCATACGGCATGCGGGGAAAGTCGTGGTCACGGCATCTATTGACCGCATGGATTTTTTAACGCCATCGTATGTCGGGGAAATGTGTACCTTCATGGCCAGTTGCAATTATGTTGGCAGAACAAGCATGGAAATCGGTGTCCGTGTCCAGTCTGAAAACCTGATCAGCGGAGAAACCCGTCATGCCGGGTCTGCCTATTTGACGTTCGTCGCTTTGGATGAGATGAAACGTCCGACAGCGGTTCCACAACTCATTCTTGAAAATGATCAGGACCGCCGCCGTTTTGCCGAAGCGCAAATGCGTCGAGAAATGCGTCTTGCCGAACGCAAACGTGAACGCGAAGGCCAAGCCAGCATGGCGTAGCTTTGGTGATCAACCTCCAACTTACGGGTATCGTATGGCTTCGACAGTTGAAGAACTCACTGTGAATTATGAAGAAGATGGTTTGCTCATCGTTAAAGAACTCGACAAAGTCGTTCTCACCAAAGGCGCGTGGGCGACGTTGATATTCCGCTATCAACAGTGGGATAAGAAAAAGGAAGATTATGGTCCCGAAAAGTTCATTATCCGACGCTACAGAAAAATGAATAATGAATATCGGAGCCAATCCAAATTCAATATTTCCAGCCGCGATCAAGCACAGAAAATAATTGATGCTTTAAATGGCTGGCTTGAAGAACCGGTGGAATAAACAACGATGGACTTACCGGTCGGTGCGATATGGCGTCGCCAGGACGTCGTCACGTCGAGCGATAGAGGCGTACTCCACGACGAGTTACGCCGGAGAGATGTCGTCTTCGATTCGACGTTTCTCTCCGCCATAGCGCACACGAGCTTCATAAACAAGACGACCGATACGCTTCCCAAGTTCAGTTTCCCGAGTGCGGATCAAAGCCTCTGCAGCTTCTTTGTTTCCCTGGGACTTCAACAATGTTGCCGATTCGAGATCACGCAAATATTGTTCGCATTCTTTCATTATGCCCGAGAGGTCAATACTTCCCAATTCGACCGGTACTCGCACGGATCTCACTTTCTTTTGCATTGCCCGACGCCTCGCTCGTCAAGAGAATTGTTTGCCCGGGGTGACGCACAAAAGACATCCCCCGTCTATCCCGATTCATGGTGAGGTCGCATGTATTGCCAGGCGCTTTGCCTTCTGGATGATGACATCGCTATGACATCGAAACCATAGAACTCTTTGGTACGTAAAATAAACTACCATGCGAAACCGCATCGATCAACAAACGGTATCCACTCCGAAGCAGAAATATGTGACATCGTGTTACCGAAAAGACGTGTGATTACTCTAGTAAAGCGATACCCATGTCAGCCCCTTGTCGGGAGAGGCATTTTTTGCATAGAGTGACAGGAAACACGCATCAGGAAATCTGGAGATTGTAAACATGGCCTTGTCCAGAAGCGATAAATTTCTCATCCTTGGCGCTGTCGTTTTGGCTTTTTCCGTTGTTGTCGGCTTGGCATTATGGAAAAAGCCCCATCTGTTCTTTGGAGAAAAGCAAGTCATTGATTCGCGGTTGGCCGCTGAAAAGTCTTCACCGCCATCGGTGCCAGCAGCACCTGGAAAAACGGCTTCTCCTGCACCAGCCGCACAGCAGACTCCCATTGCGTCCAGCTCAACACCGGTAACGTCGCCAATGCCAACACCACAAATGTCTGCTTTGCCGGAAGAGCCAGCCAAGAAGGAAAAACCGAAACCCCTTCCTGGAGAAGGCCAAAAGACGCTTGATCGTATGTTTGCCGAACTTGAACGTGAAGCCCAAACGACACCTTCAACCCAATCCAGCGAACCCACACCACAAGCAACAGGAGCGCCACCAGACGTTATCTTGCCAGCATATACGCCAACACCGGCTCCTGTCAGGCCAACAACTCCGAAAGTGTCTCCGGCATCACCGCCTGCGAAAACCACTCCGAAGAAACAGGAACCGAAGCCCGAGGTAAAGCCCACTCCCAAAACAGTGAGCAAACCGGCTCCGAAAGCTCAATCGTCGGCGCGTAGTGGGCAAGGACAGATTGTTTCCATTAGCCAACACGACGGACAAGCCGAATATACGCTGACAATTAAAACCAATGCCCGCGTTCCCCGTGTCGAAACGCTATTCCTGACTGGCCCTCCTCGCTTCGTTGTCGATCTGCCAGGCCGATGGACGTATCGTGGGCGTAGTACACTTTCGGGGAAATCCGCATTGGTGAAGACAATTCGTGTAGGGAAACACAAAGACAAGGTCCGGGTGGTCATTGACCTCAGACCCGGAGCAGTAAATCGTCTACGTGGTCGTCCCGAAGTCAAGACAACCGCCACGGGAGCTTTTGTTGTCATTCCAAAGTAGACTTCCGGTTTGACGTTTTTATCCAAACCGACGAGCTGCTTTACCCTACCCGTCGTATAGAAGCCGATGAATTCGCAGCTCTCAGGCCACGCGTAACAACGTGGCCTGTGTGTTTTTATGAGGGAATTGAATGTGAAACGATTGGTCAGTGTGCTGTGGCGAGCGATGAAATGGATGGTTATCCTCGCCATATCCATCGAGTTATTTTCTTTTACCGCAGTAGTATTGTCGAATTATATTATTTACGGCGCTCCCCGTCAGGGCACTCGTGCCGTTTACGACGGCTATACGCTGTTTCTCATGCATAACGGCGTTTGGCCAACAACAGACATTTCCGCAACGGGAGACAGCACGTTAGATAAAGTCGTATGGTTCTTCGGTGGTTCCACAATGCGTGCAAGCACAACATCTCCCAAACACTCTATCGCGAGTGATGTCGCTCGGGAGCTCAATGCTCATGGGCGACCGTATCATTTCAATTGCTTCAATTTCGGGGTCAATTCTTTTAACTCTCTTCTTGAGGTCCAATACCTCCAAAAACAATTTATTGAACATCCGGTCAAACCCAACGTTGTCGTTTTTTATGACGGAGCAAACGACGTTAACTATTTTCAACTTTACCACGACCCCTATGCTCATGAAAACTTTGCTCGGGTCAAGGGACTTGTTGAAAGTTATCATGACAATTGGTTCGGTTTGTTCAAACAAATCAATGCTGCTTTCTATGCTTCGTACACCAAGGAATTACTTGATAAATTTCTGTTTGCCATAGAACCGCTTGAACCTGATTCTCCAGAAGTACGCCGTTTCATCGACCTGGCTGTGAAACGATATGACCATGCTGCAACATTGTGTGCAGCCTACAACGCGAAATTTCTCGTTTTTCTCCAGCCGCTCTATTTTGCGGAAACCTGTTCCGGCATTCCTTCACAACTGAAAGAATCCGAGAAATCCACGATAATGGAGCTCCCGGCCATGCGTCATAACGTGCAAGTCATGTATAGTGCTTTGGCCAAGGCATTGGCCGACAGACCATATTTTCATGACATCAGAAACGCACTTTGTGACCGCGCCGAGATGGCATATACTCACGACGGAGTACACAATACAGATAGTGCCCGAGAACTCATCGGGCAAACCATGCTCCCCACAATCCGGCGCGACCTTGGCCTCCCCGCCATCCCCGATGGCTCCGAGGCTCCGGCCAGCCCCAACCGATCACCCCAGGGATGGACGCCATGATGCGCTTTTTCTCCTCCACAATACTGATTATCGGACTTCTCGTCCTTTTTTCCACAACCAGCATGGCTCAAACAAGAGCCAATCCGCAACAACACGTACCGGAACTCTCGAACACAATAGATTCCATTCCCCCCTCACAAGGGGGAAATTTTGCTCCTGCAACAACGACGCAAAATAATGAATATTATGGTGAGCCGACGTCGGAAACATCGCAGAAGCAATCGTTTGCACCGTCAACATCCTCCACTCCAATAAATCAAGCACCTGAACAGGCAACGCCAAGTCCTGCTTCCGAAAGTGCTTTGCCCGCTGAACAGATCGCGCCGACTCTGACCCCGGAAAACAGTACAGACCGCTCGTACTCCAAAGAGGAGATCAATCGAGAAGTCATGGGATTCTTTGAAAACGGCTCCAAAGGATTGGCGAAACTTGTGGCCCGTGCCTTTCAAGATTTTGGTCAACCAGTAGGATATATCAAAGGCAACGAAGCAGCAGGCGCAGCGATTCTTGGTTTTCGCTATGGAGAGGGAGAACTCCACCTCAAAAGCAACACCCCCCAATATGTGTACTGGCAAAGTCCATCAGTCGGCTTTGATCTTGGCGTCAACGCATCCAAAACCTTTACTTTGATATACGGCATGGAGAACCCCGACGAAATTTATCAACGATTCCCTGGCATTGATGGCAGCGCCTACATTGTGGGAGGGTTTGGCATGAACTACCAACGATATGGAAATATCACCCTTGTTCCCATCCGTTTCGGAGCTGGACTGCGTCTGGGTGCGAACGTCGGTTATCAGCACTTTACAAAAGAGCGCACGATAAATCCCTTCTGATTGGTATCTTCCAAAGACTGTGAAGAACCCAAGAAAAAGGCCGTCACGAATGTGGCGGCCTTTTTCTTGGGTTCATTCGCTCAGTCCAATTTATACGTAATGAATCTCCGCGCGCTCAAGAAATTGTTGCATGGCAGTTATACGATCACCGACTTTTTCCAAATTATTCGCCGTGCACGCGGCTTCGATCTCAATGCATTGTTGGCCAATAAACTCAAACCCATAACTCAAGGCCGCCCCTTTGATTTTATGGGCTAAACGCTTCAATGTTGCAGCATCATGCGTTTCATAAACCCGCTGCATTTCATTCAGGTCGCTCTCCACAGTCTCTATAAAAAGAGGGATCAAGCGTTCCAAACGATGATTTAAAGAAATGGAATACGACACGTCCTCACTAGATACCGTCGTATCCAATGTTTCCGCGACTGCTTCTTCCACTTTTAGAGAAACTTTCACGTACGAACGCAACATCCCCACAAGCATATTTTTTCGTAACGGCTTTGTCAGATAATCCGTGCATCCAGCCGCAAGACAATGTTTGCGATATTCCTTATCGATATGGGCTGTCAGAGCAATAATAGGTGTTGCCGTCCGATTATGTGCTGCTTCGAAGTCACGTATCGCTGTCGTGGCTTCAAATCCATCCATAATAGGCATCTCAACATCCATTATGACAATATTATAGTGCTTCTGCTTAAACTGCGATACGGCTTCTTCCCCATTATTTGCTATATCGATATCGAGTTCGATATCATCGAGAAAATGAACGATGATAGCTTGATTCGCGACATTGTCTTCAGCCAAGAGCAGTGATGCCGTGCCGGATGAAGCTGGCGATGGTTGCACACCCTTCGCCGAAAACGGCAGGACATGCTCCTGTGTCGAAACCGCAATATCTTCAGATTCTTGTGTCTCGGAAACGGTTGTAGTATGACTCGCGGCTTCACGCATAAGTGCCGTGAAACAAAAAATAGCACCGCCACTTGGATTGTCTTCAATCCAGATAGCGCCACCCATCAGTTCTACCAGGCTTTTGCTGATCGCAAGTCCAAGCCCGGTCCCACCGTACTTCCGTGTGGTGGACGTTTCCGCCTGACAAAATCGATTGAAAACTTCCTCGCGTGCAGCCTCCGGGACACCAATCCCAGTATCGGCAACACAGAATTTCAACTTGAAAGGTTCCATCGGAGAAAGCGCAGGTCGATCAACCGAAATGTACGTCTTGACACTACCATGCGCCGTGAACTTCACAGCATTTCCCAACAAATTCATGAGAATCTGGCGTAATCGCGCCGGATCGCCGATGACACGTTGAGGAACATCTTCATCAACTTCAACTTCGTGAAGCAGTCCTTTTTCCCATGCTCGAAATGCAATCAGGTTTGAGACGACTTCCAATTCTTTGCGCAATTGAAATGGAACCCGCTCTAATTCAACATGACCAGCTTCGATTTTGGAGTAATCAAGAATATCGTTGATGACTCCCATCAAGTGTTCACCAGCACTTTGAAAAAGCTGAACATACTCGGATTGTTTGCTGCTCAGCCCTGTTTCTGCCAGCATTTCCGCCATACCCATGATCACATTGATCGGGGTCCGTATTTCATGACTCATGCGCGCCAAAAATTCACTTTTGGCCATGTCAGCTTTTTCAGCCTCAATCTTGGCAGCTATTGACTCTTCCTGAGCCTGTTTACGTTCCTCTACTTCCTCTCGCAGTTCTTTGGTTCGCTGTTCGACCAAGGCGGCTAATTCGCGATGACTCCGTTCTATGGAGCTTAATCGCCAACGAAAAACGATGTAGGTCAGCGCAATGATCAGAAAAGCAGCCAGCAGCCGGAACCACAACGTTTTCCAAAACGGTGGCGTGATGACGAGATTCAACGCCGTGCCAGTTTCATTCCATACCCCGTCATCATTGGCAGCTCGTACGGTGAAGACATATTGTCCTGGGTCAAGATTAGTATATGTCGCACTATGCGTATTCCCGACATAAACGAACTCGTTGTCAAAGCCATTGAGCTTATATGCATATTGATTCTTTTGCGGATCAGCAAAATCAAGTCCGGCAAAATCAATGGAAAAGACTAAATCATCATAATTAAGCACGACGGTATCAAGCGCCCATATCGCCCTCTCATTTTGAAGGGGCTTGTTCATCACGCGCATTCCTGTCAGTACGACTGGCGGCCGATGTCTATTGGTACGAAGCGATTTCGGATTAAACGCATTGAGCCCATCCAGTCCACCAAAATACATTCGCCCTGTCGTGTCTTGAAAATAGGCGTTCATCCAAAACTCAATACCTTGCAAGCCATCTTTGATCGAGTAGTTGCGAACACCACCGTTTTTGGGGTCAAGCCGGGTGATACCTTTAAAAGTACTCATCCATAACGCCCCGTCCTCATCACGCAGTAGCCCTTGAATCCCGTTATTGGCGAGTCCATCCTGCTGAGTAAAACGGACGAACTTTTCACTTTTACGGTCAAAACGATTCAGCCCGTCATCAGTGCCTACCCAGAGAAAGCCATCGGCATCTTCCAGAATCGGCGTCACGCGATCATTGGACAAACTTGACGGATCATCTGGATTATGTGTCCAGTGTACAAATATTTCGGTCTTCCGATCAAAGCGATTGAGCCCCGCATTGGTCCCAATCCATAAAAACCCATCTGAGCCCTCAAAGATATTACGAACACGATCATGACTGATACTTTGGGGGTCATCTGGGTCATGGCGGAATCGTTTGCATTCTCCATTGAGAGGATTAAATCGGTTCAAACCTCCCTTACTTGTTCCGATCCATAAGAACCCCTCCGAGCCTTCCGTAATCCACCATATTTTATCCTGGCTCAGACTGGCAGGATTTGTTGGATCATGTCTGTAATGAATGCATTTTCCGGTTGTTTTATCGACAAGATTGAGGCCGTAATCGGCAGTTCCCACCCACAACCGACCAAGCGAATCATTAAGTACGCAAGTAACCTCATTTTGCGAAAGACTGTTTTCATCCGAAGGGTCATATTTAAATACAGTCACCTGGCCGGTGTTGCGGTCTACTTTATTCAAACCATTGTTGCGTGTCCCCACCCAGAGGATATTCCCGGCATCAACGCTGATGGAACTCACTTCGTTACCAGAAAGACTTGCAGGGTCGTTTTCAATATGGCGGTATAATTCAAAGGCGAGCGCTTTGGGACTGAGTTTATTGAGCCCTCCTGCGTATGTCCCTACCCACAGAATTCCGGCTCGATCCTCCAAAAGGGATAAGACATCATTGTTACTCAGGCTCCTCGGGTCCATAGGATCGGACGTAACAACGGAAAACGCCTCAGATTTTACCGTGGAAGCGCCCGTAGTCGGCTCTTTCGTGTACAAGCCCCGGTTCGTCCCCACCCAGAACACGTCCCGACTATCTTTATAAATAGACCAAACAGCCATGCCAGAAAGGATTTGCGTTACATGACCGTCCCTGAGATTCAATTGAAAGAGGCCATAACGCTCCGTCCCAATCCACAATGTATTCTTATTTTCCAGATATAAACATTGAATTTCATACCCACCGGATTCATACGGAGACAATTCGATGCGCTCAAAAGCGCCCGAATGTGGAGACAGCGTATAGAGGCCGCGTGTCGTTCCCACAAAAATATTTTCACCTGTAGGATCCTTGGATAAACTCAGGACCTCAGTTTTCGCGCGTGCATCGTCCTTAAATAATCGATACGTCACAAACGTTTGACTGACTTTGTCCATAACTGCCAGCCCATCGAATGTACCGACCCACAATCCACCACCATTATCTTCGAGAATCGCTCGAACTTCGTTATCAGGAAGACTCAATGGATCATTTTCATCAGCCATAAACCGTGTAAACGTATCGTCATCAGCATTGTAGCGATTGAAACCTCCATTCTTTGTGCCGACCCACAAAATACCTTTGGAGTCGACAAGCAATGCCCGAATATTTACATCGGATATGGATTGTATGTTGCCATACTCTGATCGATACACATGAAATCCAATCCCATCATAACGGTTGAGTCCATCATAGGTTCCAACCCAAAGAAAACCTGTCTTGTCCATGACCAATTTCATGGCAGAGGACTGTGACAGGCCATCTTCAATTGTGAGGTGTTGAAACTGAAGTGTCCTGGCATATGTCGGCACGACAAACATTATGAAGAATACACAGAACATGGCCAAAGGAAAGACGCGGGAAAGAGAGACCGAGGGTCTGCCATGCATAGTGGACAACTCCAGAAAATTTAGACGATGTATCTCACATCTTCTTCAAAACAAAAAGATACATACGCCAAGTCAAATATTTAACTAACCATCAAACGGCATAAAAGAACCCTTTCATAAATATCTTCACGAGAACTATCGCTGTATCATTTTCGACGTCAAGTATTTAATCATGTATCAAACATTTTCAAAACGTGTTTTCATATACTCCAAAGCTTCAGTCATTTTGAGACGTTTTGTAGCTGGCCCCGTTCGAACATAAAATACGTCGTCATCGGCTGTCTTCACAAAAACAGGACTTTCCGAAGCTCGGCAGTCGACACGCAAAATTTTCCCTCCCTCTGCATTAACAACAGAAGTTGTCACTTGCCGCCGATGTACCGGACCAATATTTTGATCAAACACATTGGCAAAATGGCGCAGCACATGGTCATCGTCAGAAAAATCATCATTTTCCAATCCAAGGACATCGCCTGAATCGGATACACCGACAAGCAACGTTCCACCTCGGGAATTCAAAAAGGCGGCCACGGTTTTCAGGCACGCCAACTCCATTCGTTTATCTTTTTTTCCAGTTTGGAGATTCACGCGAAGCGTCGACTTAAATTCGACAAACTCAGATTCTCCTTGGTGCATCAATCGTGCAACAGGCATATTGCTTGTTGTTACATCTTGCGCCGATCGCTTTAATAACAGGCGATACATCATGAGCAGGACGATAGCGACCACACCAAATGCGGCTAAAAAACTCAAGCCGATTCGATTTAAATTGGTCTGTTCTGAGGCGAATCGATCCACTAAATCGGTTTTTGGGATCACAACGCCAAGATACGCACTATCAGCACTCTCTCCTAAGCGGGAGAAACCAACAAAATAGTCACCCCCGGCAACGGGTACCGCCAAATCTCCTCCCAAGCTCTCGTTCAGCTCCATGATGTTTTTTGCCCCCTCAACGAGCAAATCCCCCTTTTCTGAACCGGACAACGGCACAAGTACTGCCGATTTCCCAAAGAGGTCGATGGTACGTCCTAACGAAGAATCGACACCAGATCTCGGAGAAGCGAGAATAAACACGGCTTCTTGTTTCGAATACTTTGCTGCAGCAATAACGTCTTGCATGGATTCAATTGAAAAAGACAATGACAGGATCTGACGAACTTGACGAGACTGAGTTGCCTGTGCCTTAGGATCATCCAGCGTCACGGAAACGGCCATTCCATTATTATTTAAAAACGAAGGAGACCAATAGACTCTGTCCGCTCCCGTCAACGTCGGAGCGCCATCCAGAGCCGCCACGGCAGAAGATATAACACCAAAACGTACAGCAAACGGAGCTTCTACTGTCTCGCCAACAACACCTTGCCGCGTTGTCTCATGCCAATCATTGCCTTTTCCACGGACAAACAGTTTGTTTTCACGTTGGGCCAAGATAAAAAGCGGACCGGAGGCATCGCTAATCATAACCCCGGACAAGGGGGCATTGCTTGCCACAAGCGCTGCTGCAAATGGAGCCACTTCATTTTTACTTGATGTTGCCAAGCCTTCATCGACAAACATATCCGCCATAAACCGAGAATTGGACACAAATGGCTCAAAAAAGGATTTAATAGCGGACGCTAAATTCTTTGCCGAATTTTCAGCAACCCCTGTCACAACGGAACGACTCAAATTCTCCGTTTGTTGATAAAAAAACGCTCCTGCCAACACGAGCGTTACCAACAAAAGCACGGCCAAGAACGTAAAAATCCCTTTCGGCTTCATAGACATCCTATAGTGTATTTGATCCTGGGTTACAGTACCAACCCAGTGCATTCGTTTTCGTACGTGCAAACATTGCTCACTCAATTCTTACTTTTATAACAATTTCATCTTGATATGATTTCGTTGTCAATCTCGTCAAGTCATGCCCATACCTCACAAGAAGTAAAAAAATCGCTTGACGATGCATTTTGCACGGCGTATTGACATCTCAATAATTTTTTACAAGGAATTTCCGCATGGCCACTTTATACGCTACGATTTTCTCCTCCCGCCTATCGCTCGTATCGGGCGTCGTAGCCAACGTCGTAGTAGTAGGCGACGTATATAAACTTGCGCCGTAGCGGGAACTTCTCTTCATCAGTCATTCAACCCCCCCGGCGACAAGGTCGGCGGGGGTTTTTTCATACCTAAGGTCTCCTGCCAACCACTCGCTCAAGGGCATGCCAAGGAGGCCGCCATGTCTTCCATTACAGGAGCCGAATTGCTCATCCGGCTCATTGAACGCCAAAACATTCGTCTGATTGCTGGTATTCCGGGTGGGGCCAACCTGCCGATGTATCACGCCTTGTCCAAATCCACACAAATTCGCCACGTGTTGACCCGACACGAACAAGGAGCTGGTTTCTTTGCACAAGGTGTTGCGCGTGCTACGGGTGAGCCGGCCGTGTGCTTTGCGACGTCAGGGCCGGGAGCAACCAATCTTATCACCGCTATTGCCGATGCCCGTATGGATTCGATTCCGCTTGTCGCCATTACCGGCCAAGTGCCCACGAGCCTCATCGGTGCCGATGCGTTCCAGGAAGTGGATATTTACGGACTGACGATCCCTATCGCCAAACATAACTTTCTTGCCCGCTCGGCTGAAGAACTGCTCGACATCATTCCGCAAGCATTCCGAATTGCCGCATCGGGACGGCCGGGCCCAGTTCTCGTCGATGTGCCTCGCGATGTGCAAATGGAATCCATCACCGTAGACATCTGGCCTGAGCCAGGGCGTCCGGACCCCTCTCCTGTACTTGATACGGATGCGATGGCCGAAGCTGCACATATGATCAACACAGCCCAACGGCCTGTGTTATGCCTTGGAGCCGGCACTTTACGTTCGGGAGCTTCCCACCTTGCCCTGCAGCTTGCCCGCAAAGCCGATATGCCTGTTGCCATGACGCTCCAAGGTCTTGGGGCGGTTGCGTCCAATGATCCCTTGTCATTGGGATTGCTCGGTATGCACGGCGATGTGCATGCGAACTATGCTTTGGCCGAATGCGATCTGTTTATTGCCGTGGGTATGCGCTTTGACGATCGTGCCACAGGCAAGGCGACCACGTTCTGCCCCAATGCCTCAATCATTCATATCGATATCGACAAGGGGGAACTCGACAAAATTAAAACGGCGCATGTGGGCATTCATGCCGACGTGGCCGAAAGCATACAAGGCTTGCTTCCTCTTGTGCGCGAACAGGAACGGCCGAGTTGGCGCATGCGTATTGCAGCAATTCGTCAACATAATCCACCGCAGACCCCGATCAAAGCGCTCGATCGCCCCGCCGGCATCATCACAGCTGTGGCCAACACCTGTAATCGCAATCCCATCGTGGTGACGGATGTGGGCCAGCACCAAATGTGGGCCGCCAAAACATGGCCGCATAATACTCCTGGCCACTGGTTGACCTCCGGCGGACTCGGCACCATGGGATTTGGTTTGCCCGCAGCCATTGGTGCCGCCATGGCCACCGGGAAAAAAACCATTTGCTTCTCCGGTGACGGTTCCATTCTCATGAATATTCAAGAGTTAGCCACGTTGGCCGAAACAGGCGCTGATGTGACCCTTGTGGTGCTCAACAACAATGCACTGGGCCTTGTTTGCCAGCAGCAGGAACTTTTTTTCGACAAAACCCTGTTCGCCTCGACATTTACTCATCAGCCCGATTTTACAGCGCTTGCCAGTGCCTTTGGATTGCCGTCATTTACGTTGACACCAAACAATGCTGCCACCGTGCTCGACCTTGCCCTGAACACCCCCGGACCAGCGTTGGTGCATGCCCCGGTGTGCGTGGACAACGTCTACCCCATGGTGCCTCCGGGAGCCGATAATACCACGATGATTCAAGGAGATTCTCATGACCGCGTCGCCTGAAATGACCATTCTTGATCTCACGGTGAAAAACCATCCTGGGGTCATGTCGCACATATGCAACCTGTTCGCCCGGCGTGCTTATAACCTCGACGCGATTGCGTGCTTGCCTGTCAACGGCGGAGAGAACAGCCGAATGCTGCTGCGATTGCGCGAAGATGAACGCCTCACACAAATTGTCCGACAAGTAGAAAAACTCCACGATGTCCTTCATCTCGAAACAACTCGGGATAACAGAATATTCGAGACAATGAACACGGAATTCTGCGATACCGCCACAGTGGAGTAAGTCTTCAAACACATCACGAAAAACAATCCATCGCCGTTGGGGAGCAAAATCCTCCTCAACGACGGTGCATTGTATTTTATGATTTCTCCGGATTCGATCCCAAGAGTTTAAACTCTTCAGAGAAGACGAAACGGAGATTCTCCCAAAGAAGTCCAGTCGTCTTTCAGCTTTTCCCATTCCACTTCCGTTCCCATTTCATATAAAAGGGGATACATGAACAGGCATGGAAAATACCATGTATGCTATCGAGGCACGTGGATTATGCCGTCTGCATGGAGATACCGGAATTGGAATTCAGGATATCAACCTCTCCATCGCAACAGGTTCGTTTGTCATTTTAAAAGGAGAGTCCGGTTCCGGGAAATCCACATTGCTCTCGCTTCTTGCCGGCCTGGACCGTCCAACGGCTGGTGAGCTTCGTGTGGCCGGACACCATATCGGTCAGCTTGATGAATCCGGTATGACGCAATTTCGACGACATGTTGTTGGCGTCATATTTCAATCATTCAACCTCTTACCCACACTGACAGTTCTTGAAAATGCGGTGTTACCAGGCCTCCTAGCCGGAGGAAAACGTGCCGATGTTACACAACGCGCTTCCGAATTACTTGAACGATTAGGCATGGGACACCGTTTTCATCATAAAACAGGGGCATTGTCCGGTGGTGAAATGCAACGTTGTGCCATCGCCCGAGCGCTTATCAACAATCCGGCTCTTCTTCTGGCTGACGAACCCACCGGCAACCTTGACTCAAAAAACAGTCGTATCGTCCTGGAACTCCTAGCCAACATACGAAAAGACGCAACACAAACCATCATCATGGCGACGCATTCCGACATGGCCGATGACCTCGCCGATGAAAAACTTCTGCTCTGCGATGGACATCTTACTCAATCGCCAGCATGACCGACGCCCCAAAGCTCTACGAACTCATTGTAGCCACACAGCAAGATCCTGGCGTGACCCAACGGATAGAGGGATGGATTCAATGAATCCAACACGTCATCCATGATTCCATTCGTGTGAAAACACTCACAAGATCAGTTTATTCCTGGGTAAAATTCAGGAAGTTCCTGATGTTTTTCATGAAAAAAATATGAGAAAGATAGACCTGTGTCCTGAAACTCTATGTTACCGGAGAAAAAGAATGGCACAGGATATTGTGTTCAACCTGAGACAAAAACTTAACCAATGCAATATTGAACAATGTGACCTCGCCAATGCCATTGGTGTCAGTAAATCTCAGATTAGTCACATTTTTGCCGGAAGGCGACGGTTATCCGGAAGAATTCGACAACGATTTGAAACTGCGTATGCTTCCTTGACGGTCTATGGTTCTTTAAATTTTACTCCCGACTATTTCACAAATAACGACGAAAAATCATAAAAGAACTTTTTATTATTATACATTATCTTCAACTTCAGCAAAGTCCACCATGTTCCTGCTGGGGGAGTGCAACTGTATGACCAATGCGTCGAATAGTCGAAGACCATACGAGTAAAGACCTATGATTTTCGACTCATATAAACATAATCTCGCAAAACTATTGAGATCGAACCAAAGAGCGAGGCTAGGCAAAAGCGTCGGAGAACAGCACAATACGTCGTACCTCATGTCTCGGGGGCCAGCCTTTCCCTTTCCCCTTCTCAATCACTCCGCCGAAAGAGTATTGGAGGGACAAAGCTGTATGCAGAGGCAAAAATCCCGGGCAATATTCCGGGACGGCAAAAATTATTGAAACGTATTGTTTAATCTCATATGAAGCAAATTCGTGACACGAATTGCCTTTTTTTTCTCTCTCTGGCGCATGTTCAGTCTTCGACATCATCAGCGCCACGCGCTACGCGCCATCGCCGTGATTCTTGGCGTCGCCTTGGGTGCGGCCGTCTTTACCGGGGTTCGTCTCGCTGCACGCGCCTCGATTTCTTCGTTTGAAAACGGCATGGACGCTGTTACAGGCAAAGCCGATGCCATCATCACCGAACCGGCAGGCCGCGTCGATGAACGATTCGTCGGCCAACTGTTGCGTCTTCCCGAAGTCGCTGCCGCATCCCCCATTATTTCAGCGTATGTCGAAACGGCAAATGGCCAGATTCTCCATATATTCGGTGTTGATCCGTTCCTTGATCGAACATTCCGCTCTTATAGCGACAAAACAGCCCGGCCAGAACTTGTTTTTCCTTTGCTCGACACCCCCAATACGGTGATTCTCGGCGCAACCGCAGCCAAGCAACTCGGGGTCAATGCCCATGACACGGTACACTTGACCGGTGGGCAGAAATTGACCGTTCTTCATGTCCTCCATGACGATCGATTTGAAGCTGTTGATGCCGGCATGGTGGCATTAGCCGATATTGCAACGGCTCAAGAACTCACCGGGACATTTGGCAAAGTCGATCGCATTGATCTTCGCTTCCTCGCCAACACTCCAATACAAAGAAATATTTCCGCAGTGAAACGACTGCTTCCCGAAGGATATAGCCTCAACCCCGCGGAAGAGTCCGGTAAAACCGGCCGGTCCATGATTCGCGCCTACCAACAAAATCTGACCGTTCTTAGCTTTGTTTCTCTTTTTGCCGGCATGTTCCTTGTCTACGGACTCACAAGTCTGAATGCTGCGTCCCGCCGATTTGAAGTATCGGTACTGCGAGCTCTCGGCGCTTCCCGGTCCATGATTTTCGGATTGTTTCTCGCCGATGGAGCTATACTCGGCCTTGCGGGATGGGCGATTTCTACCCCGCTCAGTCTTGGGCTGCTCAACCACTTGGCCCCCGTCGTCAATCATACTGTCAACACGCTGTTTACTCGCGTTGCCACCGGAGGAGTTTTCATACACGGCGTCGAAATCGTGGGGGCATTGTTGCTTACGGTAACCGTCGCTATCTTGGCTTCAGCAAGGCCGGCTTTGGAAGCCATGCGTGTCTCTCCTCGGGAAGTTCTCGTTACGACGGGATCAACATCGACATCACCATCACAAACATGGCGCTGGGCACTGGCTGGAGGTTTACTTTGTTTGGCAGCCTGGCCGATAGCTCACATACCAGGCCCCTCCGGTGTCCCTCTCTTTGGTTACTTCGCCGTTTTTTGTCTTTTTGTCGGATTCTCGTTGTGTTCCCCGTTTCTTCTCGAAGTGATGAGCAAACATGTAAGCGTTATTACAGGGAGAATCTTTGGCCCAATGGTCATGGTGGGTAGTCGGGAAATCGAAGACGCCGGCCCTCGTGCAGCCGTTTCTGTCGGTGCGCTCATCACGGCAGTAGGTCTGTTCGTATGTTTGAGCATCACAATCGGAAGCTTCCGTTCGACATTCAATCTCTGGCTCGACCAAACTGTCAGTGGAGATATCTTCCTTCGTCCACAAGGCGCTGAAGAAAATCATTATCGCTTCACCCTACGCCCTGAGACCATCGACTGGATCATCCAGCATGCCAACAGCGCCACCATTATGGCATACAACCGCTATTACCTCGATATACACGGGGTACCGGTCCAGTTTGAAACAACGGATTTTCATGTATACAGAACCCACAGCCAATTCCTTTTTCTGACACCGGCGACAGCATCACAACAACTCAATGCTCTTCGGGAAGCGGAGCAAGGACATGGTGCAATCGTGTCCGAAGTCTTTGCCAACCAGACCGGCTTGGGGCAGGGAGATCTGTTACAACTTCATGTTGATGGTATTGAGTTGAAGACCCCAATCGTTGCTGTAGTACGCAGTTACCGGACTCGAGGGGGTGTTGTCTTTTTCGATCGGTCTGCGTTTGCCAACCTCTCCAACGCATCTCCTCCTTTGTGGGGTGGGGCTCGCATCTTCTTTCGTGGTCCGAAACCCGAAGCGCAGGCCCAGCAGTTCCACGATCAATTCCTTCGCGAAGCTCCTGCTGCGGCAACCGTGCAAGCAACATTAGGCTCACAATTGCGCCATATCGTTCGGGGTATTTTCGAAGACACCTTTGCCGTAACGAGTTTGTTGTTGGTCATTGCACTGATTGTCGCCGCCATCGGCATTGCCACGACGCTAACGGTTATGGTTTTGGAGCGCAGCCAACGTCTCAACACCCTACGAGCACTTGGTGCTTCACGTCATCAAATACGACTTTTGATTGTCTGGCAGGCGTTGAGCCTGTGTATGTGTGGTATGATTCTGGGCAGTGGCGCAGGACTTATCCTGGCCGATTTGGTCATCAATGTCGTCAATAAAGTGTCTTTTGGATGGACGTTTGTCTTTACCTTCAACCCGCTGGAACTCAGTTTAACACTCCCATTAGTCTTCTTGGCTGGCCTCGCCGCCAGCCTGCCTGCAGCCGCTGCCGCTTTGAGAAAACCCATTGCCGAAGTGTTACGCGGACAACACCCCTAGAAACAAACGCGCTCTTCTCAGCATTTGATTTGAACCGAAGCCGAAGGATACGAAACGACTCCTCGTTCTTCGACCTCGGCCCAAAATACAATGCTAATGATTCGACTGACAATATTCGAGACAGAGATCCATCGCGGTTCCTATGCTTCCTGAACAATCGGAAACAGCATCGTTTGTTCTCAGGGACTCTGCCAAAGAGTTACATTTTGCTCGGCACTGCTCCAGCGTTGTCACGTCAACGCTGACTGCTTCTTCAAAACTCCCGCACATCGAGGTGCAATCGTCTCCAACTTGCATAATGCATCGCTCATGAAAAGCTTTCATATCCATAGTTGCCCAAGCAGGCGCATTCCAAGCTACACCAGCTAAACTCACCAACCCCAAAATCAAAAGACACCAAATGGCTTTAGACATAATCGACTCCTTTCATGGAGGTTAGAGGATACGGAGTTCTCCCATACCACAGGAAGAGCGTTCTGTCCTGAAAAATTTAGCCAAACTCAACAAATTTTCTCCATACGTGAACTATACAGTACTTTCACAAGATTGACCTGTGCATAGAAGTACAAGTGAAATTGATATATTGTAATCTTGACAACATTATGTTTATTAATAATGATACAAATTTCACAAGAAAAACAAAGAACTAATGTTACTGAAACAAATAACTTTTACAAAAATATATTATGGATATTTTAAAGTCACCCGCCATAGAACTATCAGTTCTCAATCCAAAAAGAACATACAACACAAAACACAGGCCCTATCTATAAACAACTCTATACTAACTTACATCAAAAAACACCAACCAAACAAAAAACAAACAAACTGTTACGAAATGCGAACAACAAAACAATACGACACAATTTTTCACATCCCCTCTAAGCCATGGGTAACAGCGTTTTTTCTAGGATTATCTCGTACTGTCTTTATAGCCGTTTTCTCTCTTGTAGCCATAATAGGATGTAGCGACACGAGAAAAAAATTTGATCACGACACCATTTCCACTGCCGCGATGTCCATTAATGCTTTATTTCTTCACGCTGCCGAAGTGACCAACGCCGTGGCAACACAAGCGAAAAATATTTATGAGAAACCACTACAGAAAGATGTGGGTTGGAATCAAAACTATGTCTATTTTGATAAAAGCGTTTATTACAAACCACATGATGATGGTTTGTGTGCAATGTGGGCATCAGGGAAAACACCCATAGGGAGGCAAGAACGCCAGCGCATAGCAAGCCTGGAAACGTTGCAACCAACTCTTGTTCAAGCGGTCACCGAGAACCAATTCATCCAACAGGCGTATATCCTCACGAAAGACCACATCGCGTTCTATTATCCATTTATCAGTGGAGTCTCACTTTTTGAGCCTAAAACAGATTTTTACACAGCATTTTTCCCATTTTCCGTCGTTACTCCTGCAAATAATCCCGAACGAACAGGACGCTGGATCGAACCATATATCGATGCAACAGGAAAGGGCTATGTCGTATCCTATAGCCATCCTGTATACGTCAACGACACCTTCGAGGCTGCTGTTGGCATCGATATTGTGCTGAGAGCCATTGAAGAAACATGCTTACCTCAGGACATTCCGTTAATACTTTTATCATCACAAAGTATTCCTGTCGCGGTGACTCCAGCATTGCATGCCATGACAGGACTCGAGGGACTTGGCCCATTATATTATTTTGGCAAAGTCCAGAAAGACAACCCCGTTTCCAGTACTCACCGTCTTGTACTGAAACCAGACCTTCAGTTGCGAACGCTCGGACGCAAAATTATGGAAGGTCAAAGTGAGTTCTACCAAATGATTGGCAAAAAGAAATTCTATATCGTGACGGCTCTTATTCCTGCTGTCGACTGGTATGTCGTCGGTGTCTGGCCAATCTCCTGAGATCCCTATGCCATCCGTACACATGCCCTGGACATTACACCGCAACGCCGTTTCCTGTCTTCGGATAACGCTGGCTACCTTTGTCATCTTCGCTTGTATATGCTTGGTTTCAACTCTTTTGGCGCTTAAAGCGTATGATGCGACAATACAGTATACTGTTCGCAGTAATCGTATATTCCTTGAATTGGATACATTCGTTGAGCGTATTCACTTCATGTTTCTTTCCGAACTGTATACGCCTATGCCTTCTTCTGCAGCTTCTTCACAGCAAAAACTTGTGCCGCTGGCCCAATCATTTTACAAGAGTCTCCATGAATTGATCGCCATATCCTCTACCATGCCATATAACGATGTCACGGAACTCGAAGAAATAACTCCTGCTTTTCAATCGTACTTCTTATTTATCAGGGGGATATTCGAGCGCCCCAATCCAGCTGAATACTATCGCAAAGAACAAATTTTCAACTATATTAGAGCGCAAAAAGATGCTTTGGAGGCCCAAATCAAAACGATCGCAACACATATCTCTCACCAGCTCGAAACCCAACGCCTACAATCCCGTGCTCAAGTGCAGACATCCGGGATTGGTCTCGGACTTTCCTGCATATTCATCACTGCAATCAGTGTCCTCCTGAACATTCTCATAAGAAAGCAGCTACAGGCGCAGCATACCCATCTTATTACAGAGCTTTCGCGCATGGTGTCTGCGCCTGCATTTACAGAACCAACGGAATCCGTTCTCTGTGGTGATCCATGCCCTTCTGTCACGCAGGAATACCCCCGCCTCACGGACTCCATTTGTGACGCTATCTGCCGGAAAGAAACGCTACATCAGATCTACACTTTTTCCGATATTGGATTATGGCGAATCGACCCTGAAGGGCGCACGTTAGCGCTCTCTTCCTATTTGGCAAGAATGCTGGGTTATGAAACTTCCGAGCAAGGACAAAAATGTATTCCGGATCATCTCATCGAACGTTTCACCGATCCGACAACCATCCGGCATGCCATCGAGTCCGCACGCACCAACGGTGTTGCGTTTCTCCCTGATGCCTCATTGCGCTGCCGACATGGGAGTATTGTGCGTGTCAAACTTCAAATCATTGCCGTTCACTGTGCCAATGGGAGCTCTCAGGCCTTTGAACTGATCGTGTCCGACAAAACACAGGAATTGCTCGTACAGGCCCTTCAGTCACAACGAGACGCGTCTCAAAAAAATGACGAGACTCGCCGTGCGCTCCTTAATGCGGTGCTCAATACCCTGAGTATGCCAATTTTTCAGTTCACGAAATTAATCGCAAAGTGTAATGCGATCCCCTCCGAGCCCATCCGGAAATATAAAGCTGTGCAACTCGATCAAGCAAGCAAATCGCTGCAGCGTACAATGTTTGCTCTCCATGCATTCATTGGAACGCCGTGTGCCAACATTGTCGGCAATATATCTACCATACGTCCCGAAGAGTTCATACAAACAGTCACAGCGGAGGCTGCAACAATCAGCGGGAGTAAATGCCTTTCTCTTCACACGTCTCTCTCGCCGGACACGCCTGAAACGATCCAAACCAATGCAGAACATCTTCAGTTTATTCTGGAACAACTTGTCGATAATGCCATTCGATACACGGAGAGGGGTTCAGTCCATGTGATCGCTCGGCCTGATGGAGAAGAACATATTGTGTTCGAAGTGTCCGATACCGGATCGGGCATACACGTTAATGACAGCGTTTTATTCAGTGCCTACGCCCATCGGTCATCATTTCCAAAACAGCAAACACATGGTGCAGGCCTGGGATTGGCCATAAGTCGATACTTAGCGAGCATTATGGGAGGCCAACTCTCAAGACATTCCACCTCTGAGCCTGGGAGCTGTTTTCAATTGCGTTTACCGGTTATGCCTCCCTCCGTTCCAACACGTCATGTCTCGTCTCTTCACGATCAAAGCGATATTGGCTGTCTGGAAACACCACGACCTGTTCTGATCGCCGAAGACGACATGATGACACAACACGCTCTTCACGCCATTTTCGAACAAACCGCTCTCGCCATTACGTTTGTTTCCGACGGAAAAGAAGCGCTTGTAGCTTTAGAGTCCGGTGTTTTCGAAATCGCCGTTCTCAATCTGGAAATGCCCGAACTTGATGGCATCGCCGTCGTCAAGGCATTTCGTCAAGCTGAAGGAAAAACAGCTGTAGACGCATTGCCTATCTTCATCACTTCTGCGCATGTTCAAGAAGAATTTCGGCAACGCAGTATTCAAGCTGGCGCCAACGGATACTTGACGAAACCGTTCTCCCCCATGGAACTTATAAAAACGATATCCCAATCCCTTACACGTTCACAAAACCGAGAGCCGTCACCTCACACCAATTGAGCTCCACAGATTGATATAGCTCAGAGAAAAATTTTTATTGAACTCAACCTAGCGGAGAAACGAAATCACTCCCCACACGCTTTATCAAGATACACATACGCTCATATCAATTATGAGAAAATAAATTACAAATTTGTTTCTTCGTTTTAGGCTCGACAAAATTGCCGACACAGCGCATAAACTCAAACAATCTGTCGGCAATGCATCAACTCATATGACGTTTAAAACGTCTTTCGCGACTTTGAATACGAGTTGAGAGGTTAACAACCGTCTATCCTGTAATGAGCTTTATGAATACGTCGTCCCCATCGTCCCTGCACGCCCATCAGGGTAATCACGAAGAGCCTGTTTCGTCAGGACAAGTGCTTCTCATTGATGACGATGAAAGCATTTTTCTCCTTGTCAGCCTGTATCTCGAAGCACAAAATATTGCCCTTCTTCACGCAAAAAACGTGACGCAAGCCATTCGCATGGCCAAGCAAACGCCACCGGATCTCATTTTGCTTGATGTCATGCTTCCTGACGCCAATGGCATTGATTCCATAGAACTCTTTAAATCAGAACGTGTTCTGCGGCGTACGCCTATTGTCGTGTTGACGGCAATTACCGATGTCAAAGAAAAAGTGCGCGCTCTCGACGCTGGTGCCGAAGATTTTCTGCATAAACCGGTTGACGAAGCCGAACTCAAAGCTCGTGTTCGTTCCCTTCTGAAGCTGAAAGCCTATAATGACCACCTTCATGACCATCAGGAACAGCTTGAAGCCGAAGTCGAAAAACGAACCAGCGAATTAAAAGATGCAATCCTTCACCTCGAAAGCGAAATCAGTGAGCGTATTCAGGCTGAAAATGCCTTGAAACGACGCGATGCTATTCTTGAAGCCATTGGCCAGGCCGCCGCAATCTTCCTCCGCAATGCCGACTGGAAGAACCGTCTCCCCGATGTCTTAGAACATCTTCGCGCCGCCACCCATGCCGATCAGGTCGAACTCTACCATCAAAGCGAAGATGCTACCCGTACGCATGATCCATCCCCCCTTCTCGCCGTGTCCGAATCCGACCCATCTCCCGGACACGAGGTATCTTCTCGCATGTTTAAATTAGATAAGGTCTCAACAGCGCTCCAAAACAAGGAGCTTGTCCGCCACGAACTCGATTTTTCAGGCAAGACCGGACACGTCATTATGGCTCCTGTCTTCGTATCATCCACGTGGTGGGGAGCTTTGGCCTTCATTTTCGCCAGCTGCACGACCGATGTCTCACAAGCAGAAGCTGAAGCGCTTCAAACAGCGGCCGATATGTTCGGACATGCTGTCCATCGAAGCACTATGGAAGCCGACCTCTTCGCAGCCAAGGAACTTGCAGAAAAAGCAAATCAAACGAAAACCGAATTTTTAGCCAATATGAGTCACGAACTCCGCACACCACTGAATGGCATCCTTGGGATGAGCCAACTTCTTCAAGACAGCGACCTCAATACGGAGCAGACCGAATTATTGAAAGTTCTCGTTCATTCAGCCGATAACCTGTCGCGACTTGTGGAAGATTTACTTGATCTATCAAGTATTGAAACAGGTAATGTCGCTTTGGACATGCGCTCTTTTAGCCTGCACGACGTGCTCTCTCCGCTGTTTTCCACATTTGAACTGCAATCACAGGAGAAACCATTCACCTTCTCTTTTCACATTGATGATGCTGTTCCCGATGCTCTTGTCGGCGATCCCATCAGATTGGGACAAATTCTTATCAACCTCATCGGTAATGCCTTTAAGTTCACACATAAAGGTCAGGTGGATGTCACCGTTGAAAATGCTGCAATCCAACCGAACAGAGAAGAAGGCGTGGCCTTGACATTCATCATCAAAGACACCGGCATTGGCATTTCGAAAACCAAGCAGGAAACTATTTTTGAGAGCTTCAGCTTTGCCGAAAACTTCATGACCCGTAAATACAAAGGCTCAGGATTGGGGCTGGCCATAGCCAAACGTCTTGCGGAAGCGATGGGAGGAGCCATTACGGTGGAGAGTGAACCCGAAAAAGGATCGGAGTTCCGTTGCACGGTTATATTCTCCGAGCAACGTCCCCTCACCCAGGCTGCAAAGCCATCCCTTGGGGCGAATTTGGAAAATGAACACCCATCCCTCAGCATCTTGCTTGCTGAAGATGATTTGGCGAACAGAGTGACGGCCTCACGCCTGCTCACTCGGATGGGACACCAGGTACAAAGCGTTAAAAACGGTCGTCGAGCCCTCGAAGCGTTGTCAACAGGCAGTTATGATCTCGTCCTTATGGATATTCAGATGCCTGAACTCAACGGAGAAGATACCGCGCGTATCATCCGACAAGGCGACACCCCCGGTATCGATCCCAACATTCCGATCATCGCACTGACTGCTTTTGCCATGGAAAGCGACCGGGTAAAATTTCTTGATGCCGGTATGAATGATTACGTCTCCAAACCATACCGAGCCATGGAACTCTTCAATGCCATTTCGCGCGTCATGGACAAAGCATAACGAAAAGGAATCACCATGGATGTCCACGTCAAATGCTTCGCAACGCTCGCTAGCTACGCACCGCAGGAGGGCATCGTCACGCTTCCTGAAAACGGACGGGTGACAGACCTGCTGTCTTTTTTGCATATTCCTCAGGAGGACGTCACGGTTGTACTCATAAACCAATTTCCAGCCGAATACGCTTCGCCCCTGACCGCAGACGATCACGTCTCCCTTATTCCAGCTGTGACAGGAGGATAATATGCACGACCTCTCTCAAGCCCTGCGAAACGTCGCTCGCCATCAGCAACTTCCAGACGGAGAACCTGTTGAGACGGTCGATGGACCGTCTGTTCAAACCGTGGCGACAACGTTTGGTCTTTCTTTACGTGATGTTGAACTCGCCGCGCTTGCAGCCGATATTGTTCCATTGCGTTATATACGCAATCTCAAAACATACACACGGCAAGACCAACATGCACTCCTCAGCGCGACAGTCGGCCTGGTCGGTTTGGGTGGTCTGGGTGGATATATTCTCGAACTCCTCGCTCGTGCCGGTGTCGGAACGATTTGGGGAGCCGATGGCGATGCGTTCGAGGAATCAAACCTCAACAGACAGCTTCTCAGTCAAAGCGGAGACTTGAGTCGTCCCAAGGCCGAAGCGGCGCGAGATAGAGTACTTTCCATCAATCCATCTGTCACATTTCACGGTGAACCATCCTTTCTCACCGAATCCTCCATGGAAAAGTTTCTTGCCCCGGCCAGTGTTTGTATCGACGCTTTAGGCGGACATGCCGACCGCCCGACACTGTCCCGCGTTGCAACGAATCGCAATCTTCCCCTTGTAACCGGAGCCGTTGCCGGCAATACCGGTTTTGTTGCGACAGTGCTTCCCGGAGAGACCAGCCCATTTTCGTTGTTCTCGGAAGGCAGTGGTTCTTCTGCCGAAGATGTCCTCGGCTGTCAGGCCCCTTCCGTCGCCTTGGTTGCGTCGATCCAAGCCAATGAGGTCTTACGCCTTGTGACTGGAAAGCAAGCGGCACTGGTCGGCAAGGTGCTGGTGATGGACCTCACCGATATGACATTTGAAATCATGCACCTTACAGCATAGTATTATCGACCTTGCCACATTACGCCAACGATGCTTCCAACATCGTTGGCTTGATAGCATTGTTTTCCGTCGTCTTCTGCCCTGCAAAGGCCCAACCGTCTGCTTATGAGAGTTACACATGGATAAACCGTTCTTCCAGGTCGTTTCCGTTGCCCGTTTCACCGAACTACTTGCCGATTTTTCTCCACTCCCGCTTGAAAATATTCCCCTTGAGCATGCACACGGGCGCTTTGTTGGACAATCCATCACGGCTCCCGAAAACCTGCCACAACGAGGCCGTTCGGGTATGGATGGCTATGCCGTGCGCGCTGCCGATGTCTTTGGCGCCAGTGAAGGCAATCCGGCCTATATCGAACTCGCTCAGGAGCTTGATATTCAAGAAATTTCTACAACACCGCTGGCACCTCTCACCTGCGCTCGAATCGTCACCGGTGGCAGCCTGCCCCCCGGAGCCGATGCTGTTGTCATGGTGGAACATACTGAAGATCTTGGAGCGGGAACGATTGAAATGCGTAAGTCACCGGCCCCCGGCGACAACGTCATGCTCCCCGGTGAAGATGTCCGCCAAGGAGACGAGGCCCTTGAAGCTGGCATGCGACTCACTCCAGCCCGCATCGGCCTTTTGGCAGCTTTGGGAATCACACATGTCACCGTTGGAACCAAGCCTGTTGTCGGCATTCTTTCTACGGGAGACGAGCTTGTTCCTATTGATCAGACACCGCCTCCCGGACATATTCGCGATGTCAACACGCATGCGCTATCCTGCATGATCACCGAAGCTGGCGGTATCCCACGCGCTTATGGCCTTGTCCCCGATAATCTTTCCGCCCTGACGGCATCGCTTCAACAGGCCGTGAAAGAATGTGATGTCATCCTTCTATCTGGGGGATCGTCCATTGGAGTACGCGATTTCACACTCGATGCCATCAAATCCTGCTCTGATGCCGAAATTCTGGCTCACGGCATTGCAGTGAGTCCGGGAAAACCAACGATTCTTGGTCGCATTGCCGGCAAAGCCATTCTCGGCCTCCCTGGACAAGTGACATCGGCGCAAGTCGTCTTTTTCATCTTTGTCACTCCTTTCATTCAGTCTCTCGCCGGTCGTCATGATGCACTCACCGCACAACGTCCATCCATTCGGGCAATCATGGCCCGCAACGTTTTTTCCAAGCCGGGCCGACAGGACTATGTTCGAGTTCGCCTCGAAGCACAGCCCAATGCCCTTCCAAAAGCGCATCCCATTCTAGGAAAATCCGGCCTCCTCAAGACCATGCTTGCTGCAGAAGGACTTGTCGTGATTGATGCAGAGAATGAAGGCCTCGACGCGGATATCGAAGTGGATGTGATGATGCTGTAGCGCAGAACGACACGCCCTCATTGTGAAAGAAAGCTTTCCACAACACGAAATAACGCCGTTACCAACGGCGTTTTCGTTTTTTGGTTTTCCGTGGTGCTGGCAATTCATCGGGAATTTCCAAACCATCGAGAGTTAACATTGTCCCGACATATTCGATGGTAGACCAAAATGGCTCGAACAAACCATTCCCGTCAGGAAGCAAACTTTGTTCGATATGTTCTTGAAAACGCTCTGGCGGCAATGTGGATTTAAGTTCAATCAGAACATCGTAAACGGTGCGTCGCATGGCGCACAGATCCGGAGTATTGAGTCCCAGGCGTCGTATTGTTTCGGCAGCGCTAATGTCCTTTGGATTTCGTGGTGCAATTTCACCGGCCGCCGTGACAAGAAATCGATGCTCACACGATCGATCATACGGCGAAACAAACCGTGGTGAATACCAGGCGCCCTTTTTGTGTCCACAACATGCATTTTGCCGCGTCGGTCCCCCATTACAGCTTGCGGCAAGATTACTGTACTTGAGCGTAGAATCCGGAAAGACGGACCGAGGCTTAATATGCTCAATATGCGAACGACGCCGAGAGAGTCTTTTTTCGCAATAACAACAAATACGCCCTTGCTCCCGTCGTAGAGAATCGGCGAGGTCGTCTTTGACCGGCGCATTGTGTGGTAGCGAAAATTCATGCCAATCAGCACCGGGATGACGCCGCTTCCAGTCTTCAAACGATTCAGGTGAAGAAAATTTGCGAATATACTTCATCGCACAGTTCGGGCTCGGGCTTTGATCAGCATATGGGCTTTGAGTAATTCAGGGTCTTCCCCGATCTCCTCGGTCAATTCGTCAAGCATGAGGCCAGCCTCATCAAGCTCTCCCCGCTCAATGCGTAAAAACAATTCACGCAATTTTCCGGCAATTTCCGTCGGACGAGCCGGTGCCGAAAAAATATCTTCAAGAATACGCTCTACGGTCTGCCCATACGACAAATCAGGCGATTCACATTCCACATCGCCATTCTCGTTTTGCCACAACAAAAATACATTCTCGGGTCGAACATGGCTGACCACATAGGGGGAATGGGTGGACAAAAGAAACTGACATTCGGGGAAAGTCTCCAACAAGCGTGGCGCAATCATGCGTTGCCACCCCGGATGCAAATGTAAGTCGAGCTCGTCAATGATTACGATACCGCGGCCAGCCAATGGATTTTCTTCCAAAGGATCGGCAACAGCGAGCCGTCTGGCTAAATCGCCCACCAAGGCAAGTAAACTCTTTTCCCCGACCGATAACTGCTCGATCCGTAATCGCACGCCACATTTTTGCAACGAACCAAGCGACTTCAAGCGGGACGAACACGTTGTGTGCAATTGCGGAAGAAACCCGGCCAAGGCGGCGTGAACAGCTAATAGCTGGCGTTGCGTTTCTGGATCAATGGGGTGCGACGAATCCTGCCCGTTTTCATCCCCACTCACCAAGGCATGATCATAATGGCGCAGCCACGAAAAAAAGGATCGAAAACCAGGAGGATCGGTCAATCGGTTCACGACAGGCTGATCAAGATTGGATGGATGCTTAAGATTGCGGCCAAGAGACACATCAGCCACGGTCCGATGGACGGGGTAGGCGGCAAACAAGGGCAACTTGGTCGCATGCCCCGATCCATTCGTTGCTTTGCGTAATCGTTTCGCCAGCTCATTGAGTTCACGCAAATTGGTGCGTACACAAGGCCGGTGGCACCCTGGTCGAACTTTGACCATGGTCCAGGAAAAGATCTGATCACCATAGCGTGCTTCGAGGCGAAGGCGACAAAAGTCGGCAGTATTGGAGATATCGGCCTCACGCAAGCGCTTTCCCACGGCATTGGGATGACGCTTTCTGGCTGTCAACCACGATAGCATCAGCACGATGGCATCGAGTACAGCGGTCTTGCCCGAGCCGTTGACACCGACAAACACATTGACACGTGGATCAAATTCGAGTGCAAGCGTGGCAATCCCCCGAAATCCTTCCAACTCAAGCCGGACAATGCGCATATCATCCCCCTGTCGTGTCACCCGAAGAAAGAATACCTATAACGTAAAACGACACCGTGGTCGAACAGGGACGTGTATGTACAGCACGCTCCACACACACTTCGCCACAGAAGATTAACCGGTCAAACCGGCATCCTCCAGAGCCATCTCAGCGAGTGCGTTGATCGCGGCTGCGGCCAAATTCGATCCTCCCTTCCGGCCAGCGACCGTAATGAACGACAATGTCGATGCCATCAACAAATCCTTGGACTCTGCCGCATTCACAAAGCCTACGGGCATGCCTACAACAAGCTCAGGTGGAGGTGCGCCAGCGTCGACGCACTCAAGAAGCCGAAGCAATGCGGTCGGCGCATTGCCAATGGCAATAATCTTCGGTCCGGGCAAGGCCATAGCCCGGTCCATGGCTGCTCGAGCCCGCGTGATGCCTTCCATGCGTGCCACCTCGGCGACCTCCGGATCAGACATGAAACAGACCACACGCACTCCAAACGGATCAAGTCGACGACGTGTCATCCCGGCCCGAGCCATTTCGGTATCGGTTATCAACGTCGCCCCGTTTCGTATGGCTTCAACACCTCGCGTAACGGCGTCAGGATGAAAATGCAGGGTGTTCAGAATATCGAAATCCGCGCTCGTGTGTACAAGTCGTCGAGCAACAATCCAAGCTCGACCACTGAAAGGTCGCGGCGTTGGGGCTTCAGCCTCGATAATGGCCATGGAAGCACGTTCAATATCGGTCGGAGTTGACGCTTCGTGGAGACGAAAAGACGAGGTATTTTTTTGCTGTTCATTCACAATAAACTCGATGCGCTAACGGTTTTAAGGAAAAAACACGGGAAAAACGGACACCATTTAGGTTAAACATGCATCATTTTTTCATCAGAAAAATACTGTAGTACGAATCTTCACGTAATTGCCACATTGATTGAGTAGTTGGCAAAGATCAGTGCCGCATCACGAATAAAAACACGCAGTGATTTATACCCTGTTCATGACCTTGTGTAACACATTTTGTACACGCACTCATAAACTCGAAAGTCTCACAAAAGAGTAATGACCATTAACCTTACAGCCAGGCCGGAATCAATTTCTACCATGTCCGATCGTAGCTCTATGACCGAAGATTATTCATCAAGGCGTACGGTCACGACGTCTCCACGCCTCAAAACGCTCCTGGAATCTGACATGGAGATACTGCGTATCACTATGCTGACATCGATGCGTTTTGCACAACAATCCATCCGGCTGGCCATTCGGGCGATAACAAACCGTGATACCCGGCTGGCTCGCCAAGTTCTTGTGGGAGACAAAGAAATCGATCGACGAGAAATCGGCATCGATGCCATGGTTCTGCGTCTGCTCGCTCTTCATCAGCCTGTTGCTCGTGATTTGCGATACATTGTCGGAAGCATGCGAATCAGCGGCAATATCGAACGCATGGGCGACGAAGCCGTCAATATTGCCAGACGCGTTGATGAATTCAATAGCATGGGCATCTTTTCCTTGCCCGAACCCTTGATTGAACTGTCACAGCTTGCCCAGTCTCTCGTTCAAAAAGCTATCACGGCCTTTTCCGATCTCGATATAAACCTTGCAGAAACAATCGGTGACCAGAACGACGATGCCATCAATCTCAATGTGCGCCTCTTTCGAGAAATGCTCAACGATAATCCACGCAACCCGCGCCAGCTTGAGCGGGCTGTTGTGATTTCCTTCCTGACGCACAATATCAAACGCGTATGCGACCAAGCAGAGAACATCGGTGAAAGTGTCATTTTCATCAAAAAAGGAGTCAACTGCAAGCATACGGTCATATAGCAAAAGATATCCTTGCACATCCTCGCGGCGTCAGACATCGATTTTACATGCGTATAGTGACATGGCCGTCCATCCCGACAGGAGACATGCACCGTGGTTTGACGTTCGCACGCCCTGCGGATACCGAGTCGGGAATTGCCATTGCTGACAAGATGCGGCACACTCTTTTCCACGTCTAAAGGCAAGACCGTATTCCACGCATTCTCGATATCTTTTCCAACCGGAGGCGTCTCCCCCCTATGGACCCGACTTTAGAGTGGCTCAACACCACGCTCGACCCGTTTCTTATTGCTCCATTCCGTCTTGCTCTGGAATGGACAGGACAATCCATGCCATCGTTTCTTTTCGGTCTGACGGTGCTTGCCGCCGTTGCCACGTTGATGGGCGAAATAAGTATGGGAATTGTCTATCTCCTCAATCGGAAGCATTATCGTACCATCAATGAAGAGATGATTTCTCATCATAATCTGAGTATTCAAGCGATCGCCCAAAAAGACAAGCAGAGTTACAAGGCATGTAACCGCGTGGCAAATGAAGCTTTTGGCCTCAGTTTTTTTTCCAAAGCAGCCTTGTTCGCGGCGTCTCTCTGGCCTGTCCCTGTGGCTATGGGATGGCTCAGCTATCGCTTCGACGACATCGGTTTTGCATTGCCGTTTTCCGTTCCATACGTTGGCTCCGAGGTTGGTTTTGCCGCTTTTTTTATCCCGTTGTACGTTGTCATTCGCATTGGCTTCGCTTTGATGAAAAAACGACTCCCACTGTTTCGTTCTCTCGAAGAATTCATTCGTAAGAACGAAGAACCGAGCGAGCCGGTCATGTCTTGGAGCGACCTCGGCGTCAAGGCTCCGTCGACGCCGTCCGAACCTTCTTCTCCCGCCAGCCACTCTCCGTCACAGTCTTGACCGATTGTGCTGGCATGGTATCATAACCATATACTACTGCTTTTCCGATACGGAGCGTCCATAATGCGAACAGTAATTTCCCGTCCATCGTTTTTAGCCCGGTCTCACTCGTTCCTGCTTGTCTGCGTCATGATCTTCACCATGCTGGCAAGCCCTCTTACGGTCTCTGCGCAGACCATTTCCGGCAAAGGCGATGCGTTTATGGATTTTTATTCAAAATTCATGCGGGAACTCAAAGAACAACGCACGCATCTGAAAAGTCTGAGGTCAAAATACCAACAGGTCAACGACATCACGTTACTTCAAGCAGCGGACCAGCTTATTGAAATCAATCAAGAGATCATCCAGCTCGCTGAAACTATTCAGGATCTCTTTTTTCTCTGGATTCTGTGCAACTGCCAGAATCCCAACGCAAAACGCTTCATTTATGAGCGCATGATTGATTTGCGGACGTATTCCAGCAAACAGCTTGAACGAATACAAGATGTCGAAGAGAGCTTAATTCGCTATGGCTTTCAAAATATTCTTATTTTCGACGACGTGAAACGATTGCAGGGTAAAGTCCAGACATTGATTCGTGCCATAGACATCAACAATTCCAATTTTCGTTAATATAATGTTGGCCTCCTTTTTGCTTTGTTTTTGGTAATGATTCAGCAAACAGCGAACCTCCGAAGGAGGAACCTCCATGCACATGATTAACAATACGCCCCAAAACGGTATTATTAGCTGCCCTGGTTGTGGAACAAAGTTGCGTTTACCCGAGGGCATTGGCGGCATGACCATGGCCTGCCCCGAGTGCGGGCAATCCATGGGAACCCCATTTAAACTCGGCAGGAAAAGAGCCTCTCAGGGCAGCGCGCCCCAAGGCGTCGCGTCCCAAAAGATCGCCTGTCTTGTTTCGAGAATTAAAATGATCGTTTAGCGATGCTCTGCTCATGGACGGCATCTTCATTCACGATGGCGGCCGACCATTGCCTGTATCAAGTATTCCGGGGCATTGCCCCTCTGAGAAGCCACCATGCAACGTATCCCCTTTCCTTTTCGCCCCTTGCACACAGCCGGTCGTTTCGGTGAAATTCTCTCTATTCTCATTAAATACGGATTTGACGATGTCGCGGAGAACCTTGGGTTCAAGCGGCTCAAATTTTTCAATAAAAAACAGAGTGTAGCGGAGCATCATACCACCTGGCAAAAACTGCGCCTTGCGGTGGAAGAGCTTGGGCCGACGACAATCAAAATCGGGCAGCTGCTGTCCATGCGGCCCGACCTTATTCCTATAAAGCTCTGTGACGAATTCAAGCGTCTTCAGGAAGATGTCTATCAAGAAACGTATGACGATATGGTCAAGGTCGTTGAGAGTTCACTTGGGCAGCCTCTCAGCGAAATGTTTGCTGTTTTCGATCGGACTCCAACAGCTGCGGCCTCCTTGTCACAGGTGCATCGAGGGGTTCTCCTCAACGGCAAGGAAGTCGCCGTAAAAATCAAACGTCCGGATATAGATGGGCGCATCATGTCCGACCTTGATATCCTCGAAACTATGGCCGGCATTCTTCACGAACGCATTGAAGCGTTCAAGCCGATCGACCTGCCAGCCGTTGTTGCAGAATTACGCAAAACCCTGACGCGTGAACTTGATTTTACGAATGAAACGCGAAGTATCATCCTCTTCAATACGTTTTTCAAAGACGAACCACGCATTTTCGCTCCCGCCGTCCATGAAACATGGTGTACCGAAGATGTCCTTGTCATGGACTTTATCACTGGAAGTCGTATCGACACGTTCGATGGTGATGAGCAGCAACGCAAAGCCATTGCCGAAATCGGTCTTGATGCAGCCGTCAAGCAATTGCTTGAACTCGGCTTCTTTCACGCCGATCCCCACATGGGAAACATTCGTATCGTAGACAAAACCCGTATTTGTTATTTGGATTGGGGTATGGTCGGCCGGTTGACGACAGAAATGCGTTCAGCGTTAATCGATTATATTCTTGCCCTTACGCAAAACGACAGCAAGAAAATCGCCACCGTGGCCATTACCATGGCTGCCGTGTCTCCTCCACTGGTTGATTTCCAGCGGTTACAAACCGATATCATGTTCGCTTTAGACAAGATTCAGGCACCGCTAGAAGGACAAATCAACTTGGGGAGATTTTTGCTCGATTTGACCGTTCTTTGCCGAAATCATGGTATATTTCTGCGTTCCGACTATATTCTCATGGCGCGAGCCTTGATTTCCATTGAGGCTGTCGGACGAACAGTCTTTCCCGAGTTCGACGCTATAGGGCGTCTGAAGCCCGTCGCCGCTCGCTATCTTGCCAGGCGGTATTCGCTTTTTTCTTCAGACAAACCGCTATTCGGTGACATTGAAGAAACCATTCGAACCGTCGGGCGATTGCCGATCGCCGTTGATCATGTGTTGAAACTCATCGAGACCGGCAATCTCACCATGCATGTCGTTCCCAAAGATCAGCCTGCGTTTTTCGACATTCTTCGGCGTGTCGGAAACCGCGTCGCTTCGGCTCTCATCATGGCCGGCCTCATTATTGGCTCGTCCATGATCGTCACGTCGAACACGGGGCCGCATTACAACAATATTCCGATCTTTGGCCTTGTCGGTTTCACGATCTCCGGCCTTGTCGGCTTCGTTATGGCCATCAATATTTTCTTTCGAGGGAAATAAAGTCTGGAGCGGGGAGAGAAAAGACCGTCAGGAGGTCCACCAATCGTTCCTCCTGACGCCACAAAACAAAGTTATCGGCGAACCTCTTCTTTGAAGTCGTCTATCCAATAAATATTGTCGGCACGCGACTGAAGCTCTGTGGACACTCCGACATTAAACACAAGCAATTCAATACGCTTGCCTTTCTCAGACAAATACTCGACAGCATCAATGAGATCGCCATCGCCCGACGACAAAACCAGCGTATCATACAGATCGGCATGGGTGAGCGCCAGTGTGGCGATACCGACATCAACGCCTTTCTGTTGTTGTCTGGAAAGTTGATGTTTGGGATCATTTGGGCATTCCAAACGAACCATTTCATTGCATGTCCCACAATAAATTCGATCGACTCGCTGGGTTCTGAGCGGATAGAGTTTCGTTATTATTTTGGGTCCATTTGGTGGTGCACTCCGCAACCAATTGTGAAAATTATCCTGGACATCACTCGTCGCATTGGGAGTGGCGTTCAGATAATAAGCACGCCAAACATCACCCGTCTCTTCCAGCTTCACACGCAATTTCAGATAATCAATACTGTAATCGCCGGGAATGGACCGTTGTGCCATAAACAAATAACCGGCATCGATGAGCCATAGTCTTCGTGAACTCATTTATCCTCACATCATATCGAGATTTAAGAAGTCATCTCCGTCCAAACAACCCGGACGGAATAGGGTAGTCTTCCAGATAGCACGGAATGCGTCAATGGCTACCACCAATCTCTTCGGCGCCTTCATCTGAAGAGGCCTCCTTGGACTCGGTGTCATCATGGATAGCGCGAGCTCGAATACGCTGAATTTGCACGCCTTTTCGAGAGATAATTTCAAACTCCACGCCATGAATCCGAAACGGTTTTTCAAGATTGCTCACGTCGTCTTGGTAGGCTTGAACAAGCCCTGAAAGCGTCTTGACTCGATTGAATCGATGGTCGGTAGGCGGAGGAACACCAAGCATTTCAAACACATCTTCAAGCAATGCCCGGCCTTCGAAAACCCAAAAACCTTTGGCTTCACGTCGAACCAAAGCAGGCGCTTCACCAGGCTCGCGAATTTCACCAACAAGCGCTTCAAGAATATCTTTAATGGTCACAATACCGACAACATTGCCACCCGCATCAACAACCAGCGCCATGGATTCGCCTTCACGCTTGAAAATACGCAGCAACTCCAGAGCCCGGCTTTCCTTTTTGACCACAATCGGCTCATCGGCCAGTTCGCGAAGGGGAAGGGGCCACTGCTCACGCATGGCGTGAAGTATTCTCTTCACGTGAATGACACCATACATGCGACTGAAATCACGTTTGGCAAGGGGGTAATGTGAAAAGTTACCGGCATGAATCACGGCGAGGATACGATCCGGTTCATCATTCGGATCAATGACGGCAACATCGACAGCCGGTGTCATGAGAGAGGACACACTGCGGTCACCGAACCGGATCACCCGATAAATCATGTCCCGCTCTTCATCTTCAAAGACACCGTGCAGACGTGCCTCCTCGACCAATGACTTGATATCTTCATCACTGATAGGCCGAGCCGGTACGTGATGCAGGCCAAGAATGCGAATGCACGCGACCACACAGGCGGTCAACACGGACACTGCCGGTTTGAATATTGCTGCCACCAGGGCAATTGCCGGAGCCACCCCCTTGGCGGTGCGTTCGGGAGCAGCAAGAGCTATCCGTTTAGGAACAAGTTCTCCGAAAAGTAACGTCAGAAAGGTAATAACAGCGACAATAATGCCAATAGACAAGCTGCGCGCGTACGGTTCAAGCCAGTCAAGACGAGCAAATACCATGGCGAATTTCGATGCCATGGTAGCCCCACTGAAGACGCCGGCCAAGATGCCGACCATGGTAATACCGATTTGAATGGAGGACAAAAATCGATCCATGTCCGCTTGTAGTCGGACGACGAGTCGAGCCCGTCGATTCCCCTCCTCTGCTTGGCGTTTGAGGGCATGCTTGCGTGCAGTCAAAACGGCCAATTCCGACAACGCAAAAAAGCCGTTCACCCCAATAAGCAATATAATAGCAATCAGTTCCAATCCAATGGAATGCACACGCCACCTTTGTCCTCACATTTACACGCCCGCACCAAAGCGAGGCTGGGCATAGCGTTCCCAAAAATCGACAGCCTGCGCTTCGGAATCGGCTTCGTTGGTCATTCCCATATCCATAAGACGCGTCACGCCAAGCAACGCACCAAGCACATATAATGCATCAAAACATACCGGAGCGGGTTGGCGGCTCAAGTTGGCCTGAAGCATATCCGAACAGGTGGTCAGCGCAAACCCCATGCGTTCAAGAATGAGTTGCATGAAATGCAGGCGCAAGAGACGCTTATCATAATCGGCTCCACCGCCTTTGAACCGAAAAAAGATATAATTTGTCTGCTCGCTTTCATCGTTCTCTGAGCGGATCAAAGCGTCGACTACCGCAAAGTGATACCCAAAGCGCACAAGTAAATGAACATATTCAGAAGCAACCAACGCAAGACTGGATAGGGCCTTTCTATCGATGAATCCAGCCGAAACGCGGTCGAATTCGGTCCAATCAAGATGATCCAGTTTGGACGGCCACACAATATCCTTATGCGTCAGCCCCTGCCACAACATATGCATCGGACGACTAACAATATCTTCAGGCACAAGGTGTTTTGCCGAAGCAGACTCGGCACGAATACCGTCATCAAGATCGAGCAAATACAGGGATAACGGAATTGATGACACAAGACGCTTTGATTTTCGGATGCCACGACCAGCGCGCTCCCCAAGACCGGTCATTTCATTCACAGCTTTTTCATGACAAAACCGGATGGCATCATGCGGGCTGGTAATATGGTCCACGGTAAAATTCTCCGCGGTGGGATCGGTAAGCGTCAAGGGGGAAGCAAATTGGAGCAACGTAGCGAGATGTCGAGAAAAAGCAACATCCGAGTCTCGTTCCGCGGTTTTCACGACGTTTTTGGGAAGAGAGCCATTGAAAAGAATCCCACGCGAAGCGTCAAGCACGACCTCATGACCGAGCAGCGCCTGGACAGCGTGCGAAGTCAGAGAACACTCACGAGGCAATATCGCTACGGGTAAGCCGAATTCTCTGGCGACGGACGCAAAATGGCTGGCCCGACTTCCTGTTTGCGCACAAACGGCAGAGAGACGTTCCAACGCACCAGCTAATTGTGGAGACAACGTCGGCGCAAACAGCACCGACCCTGGCGGAACATCGTCGGCATTGGCTCGCGTTCCCAAAAGAACAGCTTTTCCCGCGCCGACACCGGGACTGATGGTTTCCAGTCCGCTTGCCACCGTTGGAAGTCGGTCCAACTCTTCTTCATAGTTCTGTGTCTTGTCCGCCAGATGAACAGGTCGCGATTGCAGAATATACAAATGTCCCGACCGGTCCCGACACCACTCCACATCTTGTGGTTCGCCAAAATATGCTTCCAACGCCATGCCATATTCCAGCAAAATCTCGCGATCGGAACGCGCCGGAAGGCACGAAAGGTGATCAGGACCGTTTTCAGCATCAAGCCGACATTCCAACTCGGCACGAGTCTTTCGATCAAAAAACAAGACATCGGCTCGTGCACCGCCATCAACAAGAATTTCTCCATGGCCAGGCACAGAAAACAACGCCATTCGGTTCTTCTCAGGCTCCGCCGGGTCAAGTGTATACAACACTCCACCGATATCGGTGTCGATCATACGCATCACCAACGAGGCCATGGGTGTCTGGCAATCAAGCAAACCATGGCGAATACGGTATGAAATGGCCTTGGAACAATATTTACTGGCAAGAACGGTTTTATAGGCCCACTCAATGTCATCCGAGGCCACATCAAGCACGGTTTCATATTGGCCTGCGAAGCTCACTTGTCCGTCTTCACCAAAGGCGCTTGAACGAACGGCAAAGGTAACTCCCTCGCCAAAAACTTCTACCATGCGGCTCACACGCTCTTCAATGTCTTCAAGAATCGCCGAAGGGACATGACCGCGTAAAATCATTTTTTGTAAATTATTAGCCAAGCCAGCGACATCGCGTGGTCGATCCATAAGATGCATTTTTGCCAACATTTCATCGACAGGCTTACGCAATCCATTCTCTTCAATAAATGCGGCAAATGCATTTGTTGTAATAACAAATCCTTCAGGAACAGGCAGATCAAGATCACGCGTCAACCGGGCAACATGCTCGGCTTTCCCACCAGCCAGGCGCGATGCTGCACGAATATCGGACAAATCCAGTGTATATGGAGGGCTAGCCGAATCTCCAGAACATGGCAACGTGGCCAAATTGCCAAGCTCACGAGCCAAACTGGCGGCTTTTGCAACAATACCGGGATAGCGTCCCGGAGCCAGGTCGCGTAGCGATCGGGCCAGACGCACGACAGCCTGACCAAGCTCCCGGGCTTGCTCCGGAATACACGCCGCATCCATAACATAGGGAGCATGTGCCGCCATTTCCATTTCCGAGAGCAACGTCAGAGCCTGCCGATCATGCTCCAACACATCTAAAAAAATGGAGTATGCTTCACGGACACTTTTGTCCGGCGTGAACACGCGATCAGTCAACCGTTTGACCAACGATTTCATCATGTGCTCCTCTCCCACCGCAAAACGGACGATATCACATTTTATATCGTTGTTTTAGCAAGTACTTGCGCGGTTTTCTCTTCAAGTTCCTCTTTATCGATGGGCTTCACGCAATACTCGTCAGCACCGAGTCGGCTTGCATCCCGAGCTGTTTCAAGTGTGGGATATCCCGTCAACATGATCACTCGAGTCGTCGGTGAAATGCGCTTGATTTCGCCAAGTACGTCCACTCCACTCATTTTTTTGAGCTTGATATCGAGAATGGCCAAATCGACAGCGTTTTTCTTTGTGTAGGCGACTGCCTCCTCTTCTTCGGTAAACGCAACGACGTCGTGTCCTTTGCGCTCAAGGATACGCCTGATAAGAATGCCAGCATCCTCAACATCATCCAAAACCATGATTAACGCCATGGCAGTTTGCTCCCGTTCCAAGTTAATCCAAAAGATTGCTGCTCTATGGTAGATGAAGCAAACACTTGAGGCAACATGCGCCGTTGAGAATATATGCGTGATCGAAGAAAGAAAAAGTCAAGACAGAAATGCGACTGCATTTCATCGTAGAGCAGTCCAAAAAGACTCAGACGGTACAAATAAAAAGATCATGCAGCTCATCAAGATGTGCAAGCATATCTTCCATGGCAAATTGAACGTCATCGGATGTCAAATTCAAACGCTCGACAACGTCATCGCTCAGTTGGTATTGCATACCGTCAATTCCCATACCAATTCCTGTCATCAGTACAATGACACTCCCGGCATGGACGAGATCAAGACAGAGGTCATGATTCGGGAAGGCGCCAGGATCCACATGATAGCGGACAACCAGACAAATATCGTCCGGTATCTGCCAGTGCTCAAGCAAGAGTGCGCCGAGTTCGCAATGATCAATGCCAAGAATTTCGCGTTCGGCTTCCTCGAAACGCCACCCCTTTTCCATAGCCAGATCAATAATAGGGTCGGCATCTACTTCAAGATATGTCCCCAGAATGGTTTTCCCAATATTGATGAGCAAACCGGCAGTAAAAATATGAGGAGGAAGGGGAATGTTCTGCATCTCTCCAAGACACTCCGCCGTCAACGCCACGGCAATAGAATGCTTGAGAAGCTCCCCTGGAGAAAGGCCATATCCTTTCACTGCACTTTTAACATGTGGGACGACACCAGAAGCAATAACGAGTTGAAAAACCCGTTTCATTCCCAGGCGCACGACCGCATCTTTGACATTCGTGACAAGATGCCCTCGACAAAAATAGCTGGAATTTGCCAAACGTAGAACATTAACCGTCAAATTTGGATCGAATTCGATCAGTTTGGCCAACTCCGTCATGGAGGCACTCGGATCGTTCAAATAGGCCATGACCCGTTGTATGGGCATGGGCATATGGGGAACGGCTTTAGCTTTGGATATGATTTCGTCGCGACGACTCATAATTCCCACTCTTTTCCCCGAGAGCTGATAACAACTCGCCCAGTATCCATATGCAGATACATTGTACGAGGAATGGAACCTCCGATATCTTTGGAGGCCAGGCGAATGTTGTTCTTCTCAAAAAGCTTCGCCAAAATGGCAAAATTCTTTGCCCCAATGTCAAACTTGTTGTTTGCCAACCGCATCATACGGCCACACCCAGCAGCTTTGAGCACGAGGGACATCTTTGTTGCCCGTTTCGCCATAAGTTGCCGCATCATTTCAGGGATACCGGAACTCACAAACATAAAGGGATTGAGGTTCTCACGGTGTCTCCCATTTTGGGGCGTGGGCAAAAGACAATGTAAAATGGCTCCGACTTTGGCATTGGGATCGTAGGCAGCAAGGCCAAGACATGAGCCCAGAGAATGCGTAACAAGAACATCCTCATGACTTGACGAAATGCCCATTTGAGAAATACCGATCACAATTTTTGCCATGCAATATATCCTATCCAGAGACACAATGATCGTGAAAATTCTTTCAGATGTGAACGATTATACACAGTTACATTTTGTCAAAGCATCAACAAAATAAAATCAGTTTTTTTTGTTCAAAGCAAGTCAATTCAGAGCCTTCACGAAGTCTAGTCGCGAAGGTATACCGTTGGTTCAACTTGCCGCAAGGGCAAGGGCATTCCTGCCAGCGATTCAGAGTGACCAATAAAGAGATGTCCACCTTTGGAAAGGTAGCGGCAAAACTTATTAAAGAGCACTTCTTGAGTGGATCGATCAAAATAAATGATTACATTGCGGCAAAAAATAATATGAAAATCGTCCTTGAAGGTAAAATCATCCATAAAATTCAGCCGCATGAATTTAATCTGACGACGCAATTCGGGCACAACGCGAACGAGAGCTTTTTTGCGGTCCTTGCTGCGTAACAGATATTTCTTCTTCATGGCTGGAGGAACGGCAGAAACCCGATCCTCGCTGAATATGGCTTTGACCGCCTGTTCCAGGGCGCGGCTAGAAATATCGGTCGCCAACATATCCCAATGAAATCCAGGTGTTTGCGCTTCGAATTCAGACAGTACCATTGCCAATGTATACGGCTCCATACCTATGGAGCATCCTGCACTCCAAATGCGGAGTCGTTTCCGTGTCCCGTGCCGTTCTACCCATGCAGGAAGCACCTGTGTTCGCAAGATATCGAAATGCTTGGGTTCACGAAAAAAATCTGTTGTATTGGTTGTGACAGCATCAATTAAATGGACAAGCTCGCTCTCCATGCCTGTCTCGCTGAAAACAAAACTCGCATAGGCACCATAATCCGACATGTCGAGCACGCGGAGTCGTTTATGAAGTCGCGACTCAAGCATGATCTTTTTGGCCGGAGGCAATTTAATGCCAACATGCGAATGAATAAACTCGCTGAATCGTTTGAAGTCGCGTTGCGTCATGCCACGCTGCTGATCGGTGAAAGATCGCGTTTGGAGTGCGACTTTACCAAGCCCGATGTTGTCTTTGCTCACCCCTGCCTCCTTTCCTCGCTCCACGGCCGGACTTCGTTATTTCAGCCAGAGGAATTCATGACTCGTTATCTTTGGCTGCCGGTAACCGGACCGTGAACATGGCTCCGGGGCCTTGTTGCTTTTGGCCGGTTCCTCCGTTTCCGTCAAGACTTGCGACCGGTGCCGGGCTGACGGCGGCAATTGTGCCGCCATGTTCTCGAATAATCCCGAAACTCACTGCCAACCCAAGCCCCGTGCCCTGACCAGACGACTTTGTACTGAAAAATGGATCGAAAATTCGGGCCAGGTCTGCTTGACGGATGCCTTCTCCCGTATCGGACACCGTCACAATAACGGCGCTGCCATCCGTATCGGGACGAGACACAATGGTAATATCTCCATCCTGCCCAATGGCATCACGAGCATTATTGAGAAGATTGATCCAAACCTGCTTGAGCTTCTCCCGATCGGCATCCACCATCGGGGGATTATCAGCCAAATCAATATGCAGTCGAATGCGATCTTGACGGAAAATGTGATCAACCAATGACACGACATCGAAAATAGAATCATTAACGTTCATCATGCCTTTGTCACTGCCGGCATTGCGTGAAAATCCGAGCAGATCGGCAACGATCTTCCGACACACTTTCGCCTGCTTCTCAATAATTTTCAGATCGCGGGCGATATCTCCCTCAGCGGGTACATCTTCCTGAAGCAATTGAGCATATCCAAGAATGACACCCAATGGTGTATTGATTTCATGTGCCACCCCGCCGGCGAGCTTGCCTAAATCTTCCATTTTCTGTGATTGAATGAGTTGCTCTTCATATTGTTTGACGACCGAGACATCACGCGCTGTCAACAAAAGTCCCATAAGGCGTTCCCGATCATAAACCGGAACTTTGACAATATGAAACCAACGTTTGTTTCCATCACGCAATACGGTGATCTGTTTTGACAACATTCGACCAGTACGTAAGATCTCTTCATCTTCCTTCCGGTTGCGTGCAGCCATTGACGCGGAAAACAAATCTTCGTCACGCTTCCCCATAATAGCTTCCGGAGGTTTACCGACAAAGTCACAGAAGGCCCGGTTGACCGCACGATATTCCAAATGTTCGTTTTGCAGACTAACGAGATCGGGAGTGACATCAAGAATGGTTTTCAACAAACGGCTTTGCCCGGCCAAGTCGCGCTGTGTCTTTTCAAGTTCCCGTATGTGAGTACGAAGAGCCAGAGCCATGGCATCAAAGGCTTCAGCGAGACTTTGTATTTCATCGCTTGACCGATTCTTATAGACAACACACTCATGACATGACTTGCACCCATCGCCATGAGTGCCTTTGGAATCGGGGTAAAGCGCACCCGCAATATGCCAACATCGTCGTGCCGAATCGCCGTAGGCCGGACATCGTGTCAAATTACAATCCATAATTTCCCAACACGCTACGGCCTGGCTTAAGCCTGTTGTCTGGTCAAGGTCCCCCATGACGATACGTTCGGCTGCCTGCCGTAATACATTAATGCGCCGCGTCACTGAAGCCGAAAACACCGTTCCGATAATAATGGCTAAAGCCGCCAACGTCCCCGTAGCCGCCATGATGGCGGCAGCCATCCGATTGACCCCAGCCATGGCGGCCTCTTTGGACAATCCGATGCGAGCGATACCGATGGCAACCCCTGCGGCTTTTGATCGAGCGGCAAAATCATAGATGTCTCCCTCATTGGACTCCAGCAGGGCCAATGATTCTTCGTGAGTGGCCGGCAAACTGTTGGCCGTCAAAAGATCTACGGGAAAGCCACCAACAAATGTCGAAGACAACACGCCGCCGGATTCGTCAAGAACAAAGGCGTACACGACATCGTCGCCCGAATCGATGATGGCCTCCAGAGCGGCTTGCAACCGGAAATAATCGACGGCGAGAATCGGCTCGGCGGCTTCAGTTGCCAGATTTCTAGCCAAAGCCGCACCACGTTTTTTCACTTCATCCAGTATATACTGCTTGGCCATCGTGGAGGCGACAAGCGCCGTCACAATGCCGAGCATAAGCACAATTGCCGCGATACCGAGGTTAATCTTTGTCCGAAACGACAACGAAGAAACCAATCGTTGTATGGTCATGGCATGTTCAAAGGCCCGATTTCTTCAATCAGACGGCGAATGGGTTTATAATCGGCATCGGTCGCGACAATGACTCGCAAAAAACCGGCCATTTCCAATATTTTGCGATCGGCGGGATTGGTAGGCTCCAATGCGAGCAAAGCCTGCCGGACAGCATCGACAATGGACGGTTCCAGGCCGGTTCGGGCCGCGTAGACCCATCCCGGATACCATTTCGTATGGGCCAGAACACGAACAGCACCGTCTGCAATAATGCCTTTCATGACGTCCAACGTTCCTTCACGAATAGAGCCGAGATCGTACCGCCCGGCCAGCACGGCCATGACGACCTTTTCCTGCTTTCCTCCCGGTCCGGGAGAGAAGGCAATTTCGGCAAAATCAGCGGCGGTGATGCCATGTTCATAGAAGAGTCCAAGCGGATAAAGATAGCCCCCGGCAGAGGAATGGTCCACAGCAATCCAGCGTTTTCCTCGGCAATCTTCAAGGCGCGCAAATCGACTGTCATTGCCCCGAACAATAACCTGTCCCCTGAAATGGGCGCGCCCCGGTAACTGCCACCATGCAACACCGTCTTTTGTGGAACCAATAGTGATTTCCGGCTCCTCGATCCGGGCAAACGCCCGCGCATCCCCAGCATCGGCCATTTTGACATACACAAAGGGATTCACAAATGAGATATCAATGCGCCCTTTATGTACCATGGTCATGTGATCGTCGAAAGTATCCGGATATACCTGACGAACCCGCAATCCTGTTTGTTTTTGAAGATACACGACCAAATCATGATGCCGCTGAAACGAAACTTCGTGCGTGTACTGCGGTAAATAGGCATAGGTGAGATCAAAAGGGCGAACCGGGGCTTCAAGACGTTCACGCTTACTGAGATCAACGACAACAGTCGCCTCCTCTCGTTCGCAGGCTCCAAGAGCCAGCAGCAGGACAACGATCATTCCCCAAAGGATACCCCGCCGAAATCCTCCTTTCATTTCCGGCCTCCCTGCGGTTGCGAGTGCACGGCACAGTATACTCTTCTTTTTATCGTATCCGATTGCTGTCTCACTGTCTTGGTTGGAGAACAAATTCCACTATTTTTCTGTGTACTTTGAAAAGTTTTTTTTACATCACATCAATTTTTCGCGAAAATTTAAGAATTTTTTAAATTTTTTTCGATTTCTTAAGATTAAATGATTTTTTTAGAATTAACAGGAAAAAAAGACCAATTTCCTCTTCTCTTCATGAACATAAAATACTTGCATTTTGAAAAAAGCCGTTTATATATACTTCCGCCGTCGTTAGCACTCCCCGTCGGTGAGTGCTAGCAGGCCAAAAACGATAATAAACCAACATAATGATGGAGGTTACCTCATGAAGCTTAAACCTTTGCACGATCGCGTTTTGGTGAAACGACTCGAAGAAGAAGTCGTTACCGCCGGTGGCATCATCATCCCCGACACGGCCAAAGAAAAACCCATGAAAGGTGAAGTTGTGGCTGTTGGCCCCGGTAAAACCGGCGACGACGGCAAGAAAGCCAAAATGTCTGTTGAAAAGGGCGACATCGTACTCTTCAACAAGTACGCCGGCACCGAAGTGAAAGTCGAAGGCGTCGACCACCTCATGATGCGCGAAGATGACATCCTCGCCGTCATCGAAGAATAATTTTCAGCTTCATCGCTTTTTTGGGGTCTTCCTCGCGAAGAATTCATTCCGGTTTCCCCTTCGTGGGGCAACACGTTATTATTTTTAAGGAGAAACGCACATGGCTGCGAAAGAAATTCTGTTTGACGCTAAAGCTCGTGAAAAACTGAAACTCGGTGTTGACAAACTCGCTAACGCCGTCAAAGTCACCCTCGGCCCCAAAGGCCGCAATGTCGTGATCGAAAAATCCTTCGGTTCTCCGATCATCACCAAGGACGGTGTCACCGTTGCCAAGGAAGTCGAACTCGACGATAAGTTCGAAAACATGGGTGCCCAGATGGTTAAAGAAGTCGCCAGCAAGACCTCCGATGTCGCTGGTGACGGCACCACCACTGCCACCATCCTGGCTCAGGCCATTTTCACCGAAGGTGTCAAACTCGTTGCTGCCGGTCGTAACCCCATGGCCATCAAGCGCGGCATCGACAAGGCTGTTGAAGCCATCGTCGCTGAACTCGAAAGCCTGGCCAAACCCACCCGCGATCAGAAAGAAATCGCTCAGGTCGGTACCATTTCCGCCAACTCCGATGCCACCATCGGCAACATCATTGCCGAAGCCATGAACAAGGTCGGCAAAGAAGGCGTTATCACGGTTGAAGAAGCCAAAGGCCTCGAAACCACCCTGGACGTCGTCGAAGGCATGCAGTTCGACCGCGGCTACCTGTCCCCCTACTTCGTGACCGATCCCGAAAAGATGGTTTGCGAACTCGACGAGCCCCTGATCCTGATCAATGAAAAGAAGATCTCCAACATGAAAGATCTTCTGCCCGTCCTGGAACAGGTCGCCAAAATGAGCAAGCCCCTGCTCATCATTGCTGAAGACATCGAAGGCGAAGCTCTGGCTACCCTCGTTGTCAACAAACTGCGTGGCACCCTGCAAGTTTGTGCCGTCAAGGCCCCCGGCTTTGGCGAACGCCGCAAAGCAATGCTCCAGGATATCGCCGTGCTGACCGGTGGTCAGGCTGTTTCCGAAGACCTGGGTATCAAGCTGGAAAACACCACCCTGGCCGACCTTGGTAGCGCCAAACGCATCATCGTCGACAAGGAAAATTGCACCATCGTCGACGGCGCTGGCAAAAACGAAGACATCAAAGCTCGTGTCAACCAGATCCGTGCTCAGATCGACGACACCACTTCCAGCTACGACCGTGAAAAACTGCAGGAACGCTTGGCCAAGATCGTTGGCGGCGTTGCCGTCATCAATGTCGGCGCTGCAACTGAAACGGAAATGAAAGAAAAGAAAGCCCGCGTTGAAGACGCTCTGAACGCCACTCGCGCTGCCGTTGAAGAAGGCATCGTCCCCGGCGGCGGTGTTGCCCTCGTTCGCAGCATCAAGTCTCTCGACGCTGTGAAGCCTGCTGACGACGACGAAACCGCTGGTATCGAAATCGTTCGCCGCGCTATCGAAGAACCCCTGCGTCAGATTTCTGCTAACGCTGGCTTCGAAGGCTCCATCATCGTTTCCAAGGTCAAAGAAACTGCCGAAGGCATGGGCTTCAACGCCGCCAACGGTGAATTCGAAGACCTGATCAAGGCCGGTGTCATCGACCCCAAAAAGGTTACCCGCATCGCCATCCAGAACGCTTCCTCGGTTGCTTCCTTGCTGCTGACCACGGAATGCGCCATTGCTGAAAAGCCCGAACCCAAGAAAGACATGCCCCCGATGCCCGGCGGCATGGGTGGTATGGGCGGAATGGGCGGCATGTACTAAGCCGAGCCATTCGCACAGATTGCCAATTCAAGGCCGCGCCCGAAAGGGTGCGGCCTTTTTATTTCCTTTTCATCCGCTCCAACCTCTCTCTTCTTGTGGTCCCTCCCATACTCAAGGCCTACTTCCTCCCGATACAGCACAACAGCCAATGAACTTCATAATTTTCAACAAATCCATTTTTTTCGTTGACACGCGACATCACCCCACTTATATCTGACTTGTCATTTATTGATAACGATTATCAAAATCAACAAGGAGAATTCGTATGGGCGCCTGCGCAAAAAGTATGTTTGGAAAGCTCAATCGACTCGCCATGCAGGCGTTGAACAACGGCAAGCATGACGAAGCAATGAATTTCCTGGAATTGGCTCTGGATAAGGCTCAACAGGCGAATGCCGGAGTTTTCGAGATCAAACTCCGAAACAATCTCGGGTTGGCTCACACGTTAGCCGGAAATAAGGCCAAGGCTCGACGTGAGTTTGAAAAAGCCATGGAGTTACACAACAGACATCTCACAATGAAGACACCACTTATCGATTCTATCCAGGCCAATCTGGATCGGCTTGATGGTCGCTCCCCTCGTGTCTCACGTGAACGTCTCGCAACAAAGAAACCACGAACTGTCGTCAAAAAGAACCAGAGCGGCTGCACAACAAGCTGTTCATCGTGCAAAAGCCGTTGTCATGGGATTGGTGACAGGGTAGCGGCATGACCTGCCTGCCGACATCCTTTAATAAACTCGCTCTCGGCCGATGCGAACATGCTCCCCAAAAGCATGACGTATCGGCTTCGGTGAGTTTTCACCATTTAGCCGAAGCATTCGGTCACGCTGTTGACGCCAAAGATGGTCATACAGCGAATCATTCATATCATGTGGCCGAACTTGCCGACCTCGTTGCCGTGCGAATGGGGATATCTCCTCATAAACAGAAAGATCTCCATCTCGCAGCCCATTTGCACGACATCGGAAAAATAGGCATTCCTGATGCCATTTTGAAAAAACCTGCTCTGCTTACACCCACAGAATGGGAAATCGTCAAGCACCATCCCCGTATCGGAGTCGATATTCTCGCTCCGTGCCTGCGTGGATCGCATGACAGCATCCTTGATATGATTTTGTATCATCATGAACGCTTCAATGGTTCGGGCTACCCCGTTGGGCTTTGTGGTGAAGAGATTCCCCTGGGCGCCCGTATCATTGCCGTTGTCGATTCCTACTCGGCCATGGTGCAACATCGGCCATATCGTTCTGGCCTTTCACATCTTTCAGCCCTGGTCGAAATTCACGCCGGTCGAGGCAAATTGTATGACCCGCAGGTTGTAGACGCGTTTTTGGCCGTCCAGACAGATGTACGCCAACTCACGCACCTGGTTTGCCCTCGTTGTGATACCCCTCCAACCTCAAAAGGAGAATTCCCATGCGCACCCGTACAAGTATTGGTTCCAGCGTCAATGCCAAAGCCCGCTTACAGGAATTCGCCTCATCCTTCCTGAAAGCTTGCATCACCAAAGACCATGGCAAAGCAGCTCCTGGTTCCTTTCATGCCAGAACACCCATCCCTTCCCAGACACCAACGACTTACAGAAGCTAGGAAAGCGTCACAACCATCCTGGCAGAACCGGCCACGGCATTCACCACAAGACTTTTCGACGAATCGAGTTCTATCACCTTTCCAGGGGCGACTTCATAATCAAGGCAGTCGCCCCTCCGTGTCACCCAGGCTCGTCCGCATAATGAACGAATCTGCACTTTGTTGGCAGAGCGAATGACCAGAGGGGTTTCGGGCGAGACGTTCACAACAAACCGTCCCTTGGTGGAAAACCGCAGACCGGAACGCAGACGACCGATCAGTCCATCACCATCCTGCCATTTCTCGACCAATAAATCCCAAAATCCCACCTTGTTACCACGTTGCGCGCCATTAATGGCATTGTCCTGCGCAAACATATTCACCTCTCAATGTATGTTGTGATTTGCAATTTCTTCGTGAAGCTTTCTCCTTTGTTCCCTTCAATCAAAAAAACTGTTACCAGAACAGTTACAGATAGTAACAAATTAAAGCATAACAGTTTGGAGCAGATATGGCAGGGCACAACGAACCATTTCGATATATGGCCGTTCAACAAAAAGTTCTGGATATGATCGAAGCGGGAACGCTCAGCCCAGGGGACAAAATTCCGTCGTTGCGACGTATGAGCGCGGCTATGCGGGTGAGTTTGTCGACAGTCAACCAAGCCTATGTACTGCTTGAAGAGCAGGGCATTATTCAGGCCAAGCCGAAATCAGGATATTTTGTTTCGCCAGAACGCCCCAGCTTGGCCCCGTGCATAAAACAGCACGCTCCCCCAACCCCGCCCACCCCAGTGACGCGAGGGGAAATGATCCGCATGGTTCTGCGCGAAGTTGGCCGAACAGACAATCTGCCTCTGGGCGTGGCCAACGCCAACGACGAACTTCTGCCCATCCACCAGATGACACGCATTATGGGGAAAATCCTGCGAGAAAACCCTATCCAAGCGACATCCTATGCACCAATTCAAGGCTGGCCCGAACTGCGTTCTGCCGTAGCCCGTCATATCATGGATTCAGGAACAGCGTGTACCCCCGATGACATCATTATTACATCCGGCGCACTGGAAGCGCTCAATATCGGATTACGCGCTGTAACCAGACCCGGCGACAATGTCCTGATTCAATCCCCAACCTATTATTGCTTTCTTCAACTCCTGGAGCATCTTGGTTTACGGGCCATTGAAATACCGTCCTGTCCAACATGCGGTGTCTGTCCTTCGGATGTAGAAAAAGCACTCACCAAATTCGACATAACAGCTGCCATTTTCACACCAAATTACAACAACCCCGATGGCGGTCTCACCCCGGATGACGCCAAAAGCGCCGTTGTTCGCATCATGGCTGAACGCGGTGTCCCGTTGCTTGAAGACGAAATCTATGGAGATCTCCATTTCACCGACGACCGGCCACGCTCTTTCAAAAGTTTTGATGAAACCGGCAACGTCCTGTCTTGCTCATCGTTCTCCAAAAGTATCTGCCCCGGTTACCGTATTGGCTGGATCATTCCAGGAAAACGGTATTCCAAATGTCTCGAACTCAAGGCAACCATCAATGTCTCTTCGGCCAGCCCATCACAACTCGCTGTCGCTGGATATCTCCATTCCGGACAACATGTGCGCCATTTACGCCGACTCCGTGCGGCTCTCTCCAAACAAATGACCACGATGTCGGAGCACATCTATCGCTATTTCCCTAAAAACACGAAACTCACGCGTCCGCAGGGTGGCGTTGTCCTCTGGGTAGAGCTTGATCAATCCATTGATTCCATTGAATTCTTTCGCAAGGCAGCCGAATATAATATCGGCGTGGCTCCAGGGGTGGTGTTTTCGACACATGATCAATATAATAACTTCATTCGGCTGAGTTTCGGCTACCCGTGGTCCGATGCCATGGCTGACGGCATTGCAACATTAGGAAAACTAGCAACGGAGATGCAATCAGCATAAACGCGTTTCTGTATTGCCAGGCGCATCGTTGAGGAATGGAGTGGCATCAAAAGACGTTTTCTAGACACTTCGCGAGATGTATGACTTCGCGCAAACACAGGAAGCCTATGATCTTCAAATACACTATTTTCTATGTTGATGATGTCGCGGCAACACTTGAATTTTACACCAATGCTTTTGGCCTGGAAAAAAGCTTTCTCCATGAAAGCGGCCAATATGGGGAGCTTGAAACTGGAACAACGCGCCTTGCCTTTTCATCGACCAGCTTGATGCAGCAACTTGGTAAAAATCCAAAGGCACCGACTCCCAATGCACCGACGTTTGAAATCGCATTTGAGACTGACGATGTCGCCGGAGCCCTTGCTCAGGCCTTGAAGGCCGGAGCAACGCTTGTTCAAGACGTTCGCCACGAACCATGGGGCCAAACAACGGCATACATCCATGATCTGAATGGTTATTTGGTTGAACTGTGCTCGCCGGTGGGATAACCGCTTCTCAACAATTCATAGACTTTCCGTTGTTTTCCACAGTATGTCACTGCCCACATGGCCGCCATGGCTCGTTAAGCCTCCGATCATAGGCAGAGAAGTCAATAACTCCAGGCAATGCATCCCCAACAATCGGCGTGATTGGGGTATAGGAGACGTTGACGCGAACCTCAACGGCATCACAGGGATTCCCAGGATTCCCGTCAATCGCTTGCGAAGTGAGATCGCCCCCAGTGTAACTTTTCACGAGAACTTCAGTTTGTGCATTGGTAGGTAACGTACGTAATGCGGCCTCGGTCTCGTTTTTGATCAATGTCAATCGTACTCCGTCTGCTTCTCCTGCTCCGGTGACAGCAAGCCGAGCACCGTTCTGTGCGGCTTTTTGGACGACCATCCAGGTGTGAAACACATTGGTCATCTCCAATGCGCCCATGACACCGACCAACATAAGCGGCAAAAGTAACGCCATTTCCACAACGCCAGCGCCGCGCTGATGTGCTGTGTTTGTGGTCGTACGCATCATGTTCCCCTCGTGTTATTGTTCGTATTTTACCAAAAGCGTTTGGGTGTTTTGCTACTTCTCATCCATGCAGGGCTAGCCTGTATACCCCGCTTCCGCTGCTGGCAAAATGCGCAATCCGAGCTGTTGTCCAATGTGTTTGAAGACATCATCAATATCCGATGTACTCGGGGCATTAAAATAATGATCATCGGTATCGGGCTTGGATGAGGCAATGGACTTCATGAGGTCGATATCTACGGAATCGGAAGTTCCATATCTGATGGAAAATATTTCGATTTCTTCATTTTTTGCCAACGACGCTTCATCCAACAGTGCCTGATTGAGCACCCCGCCATTGTCACAATGGGATTCCGTTTCGCCTGCACCGTAATAGGCATTGGTCCAGTAGTTACTCGGTGTATACCCCACGGCAAACCGTCCCCCACATTCGCCGTCCTCCGTGTCTCCATCCGTCAGGATAATCATGATCTTTCGGTACTTGTCGTCTTCCGACCCTTCAGTAAAAGGAGCTTCCGGAGTCAACACATGCCGTCCCCATTTCACCCCTTCGGAGATGACGGTTCCCGACGCAACGCCATAGGCGCTCAACGCGGAAATAGCCTGAGTGATCTGTGACTTTTCCGTGGTCAGAGCATGCGTTAAAGAAATTCCCGAGCACGTGTCGTCATCGACGCGTAACCATGAATTCTTGGGATACCGATATTTTTTATCCTTATATTCATCGAGAAATCCTTCATCGAGACTGCCGTCTACATTACGACAACCTTCCGGCAGCCCATCATAGCCACCAGGCAAATGAACTTTTCCCCGAAATGGAACAAGACCAACCTTTGCAGCCGCCGATCCGCCTGTTGGCAGAACCAAATCCGTCAAATCCAAGGCGGCTTGTTTGGTTTTGTCCATGGGCGTCCCCTTCATGGACCCTGTAGAATCAATGACAAAGGCGATTTCAAGATTATTGAATCCCGCACAAGCACTGGCCGTTACGATTTTCTGGTCAACACCGAGCACCGGCATCAGGTCAAGGTCAACTGCAACCTCTGCTTTCACGCATACGCTACGGACATTGCCACCAGGCACAATTTCAACAATCGTCGCACTTGGATAATTCTCGGTCATCAGGTTGGTCGCGGCTTGCTCGACTTTTCCCACCTCCATATCCGGATCATATGGGAGCTGCATGCTGCCAGCCAGGGCCGCTGCGTCCACGGCTCCTTGAAGCCGATTTTGCGCTATGTAGACCTGCCCAACATCAACAACCATCCCCGCACCACCGATAAGCGCCGGGACAAACAACACCATAGGGATCATCACTGATCCAACTTGACGGCCCCACCTACTGCATGGGCATTGTTGTTTTTGGCGTAAGCCGAATAGGGTCAGACAACCCGCCAAAAAGCTCCTTTTGAAGCGAGGCGGCGTCCATGTCAGCAGGTTCAATAAAAAACGGGTAATAGTCATACTCCACCTGCACTGTCACTGTTTTCGTATCCGGGCCTAATGATTTGACTTTCACATTGACCGATGGCGTTGTGCCATCCATATCCGCAGTCAACTGACTGACAAATTCATCGATCCCAGCCGTATCCCCTTGGCGCAGTGCCATTCGCGCTCCTTCTCGAGTGGCCTCAAGCAACTGAGAATACGTATTGAGCACCCTGCCACCTTCCACCAGTCCAATGGACAACATGGAGATAAACAGCGTGAACAAAGTCAGCTCAATAGCGACCCCTCCACGCATACGATGACGTATCGTCGTGTGTTTTTTCATGTCCGCAACTCCTGCAAAGGCGGTACGCGTTTGAGAAATAAACGCTTGGCGAGATATCCGTTCTTCTCAAAATACATGCCGAAAAAAGCATAAACGCGACCAACTTCATCAAAATGTTACAACTCATTAAATTCATTTATTTTATTCGCGAATCCTCAACAAAAACACCATGGTTTTCATGAACGCAAGGGAAAATGACTCTATAATCTTTGTACTGAATCCCAATTCCATCCGTTTTCCTCCCCGGAGAAACCGGGAAAAACTCCCGGTCAAGAAGGGAAAAATCCTTTTGTTATTGGATTATCTTCCTTTTCAACGCAAGACGGCTATCCACAATTTGTGGATAGCCGTCTTGATTACTCCTGCGGACACCCGTTCGTACGAGCAATATAGCTCTATTATTCCAAAATATTTAACAGGATACGTGCTCCACTCGCAAGGAGTTGCTCTACACGACCACGTTGGCGAATAGCCGCTGCCCCCTCAGGAGAACGAAGATCAACCTCCAAATGACAGAGGTCCCTGCATACCAAAGATCCGTTTTCTTCCTCAAAGCGGTCAACAAATTCCATAGAGTGCATCATGACCATACGACGATTCTCATGCGCTGTGCTTGTTTCTGAACTATAGTGAAAACCAACCACGAGAAGCGCTGTGCTGACAATCCCACATGTTTCGCCTGACAATCCCATGCCACCCGCAAAGCCACAAACCATTCGCATCGCCATATCCTTGTCCAATCCGATAAGAGGAGCAAACGCGAATGCCAACGCTTCCGAACATGACAAACCACTCTGCCCCATTGCAATGACTTGCTTTTCAATATCTTTGAGGTTTGCACGATTCAACAGTCGCAATGATTCTCCACTGATCTCTTGCGGTGCGTTCATTTCTCTTCCCCCAATTATTTACTCAAGCAATATTTGCTTAAGCAAATATTAAGCAGAAAAAAAAACTTCTGTCACTCCATATTTTTTTGAACAATCCGCAGCATACGGAAGAGTTCGCTTTTCTCTTCTTCTGACAAGCCAACAAAGGCCTTAGCTTTTTCCTGCAGTAAATCCGGAAGTACCTGGTCAATAAATTCATGACCTTGTGGTGTTGTTTCGATAAGTTGGCTTCTTCGGTCTGCAGGATTGGGGAGGCGCCTGACCAACCCAATACGTTCAAGGCCGTCAGCCAGTCTGGTGATATTAGCATGGTCATTAAGTACGCCATCAACCAATTCCCTTAATGCAGGTTGACCTTTTTCTGTGATGGAAAGTAATAGTCCCCACTGTTCAGGACTTATCGAAAGTCCTCGATCTTTAAAGAATCGCGCTGCGCGATACCGCAAGAGTCGACCTGCTCGGTACAAGACATGCCCTGTCGAATTCTCCAAACGATACTCCATACGAAACCACAAAATAATTATGGAGTGATGACCACGCCACGAGTCAGAAAAGAGATGCCCTGATTACTACTTGTTCCAATCATAACGGCTTCGGCAAGCGGCGCATTCACCGGAGAATCCGCTTTCCATTTCACAATAAAATTCGCGCCTGATCCGCCTTCAGTATCCTGTTGATCGACAATGAACTCTTGTGTTCCAAGTGGTCCAACCTCAATTGGGCTTTCAATATACGACCGCACCTTCTTACCTTCGGTATTATAATATTCCACTGCGTCAATACGAATGGATTTGCTCGGGTCGACATTGTGAAGGCTCAATGTCACGGTCAACTCAAGGGTGCGTGTTTTAATACCGTGATGAACTGACGAGTAACACGGCACATACAGCGTTTGCCCTGTACTTTTTCCATTCGCTATCGCGGTGCCGGTAAAGCCGAGCAATACAACGCAGAAGAGTAAAGCAATGAGCTTGCGGGAAGGATGCATGATTCCTCCTAGCCAACGGCAGACGACCGGCCTGCTGTGGTATAAGCTTGGGCGTCGATTCCGTGTTTTTGAATTTTATTCCACAAATTTTTTGAACTCACCCCAAGCAACCCTGCCGCATCCTTTTGCACCCCCCCGGCACGCTTCAGGGCGCTAATGATTAAATTCCGTTCTACTTGCTCCAATGTTTCACGCAAAGAGACGGTCTGGCCGGTATCGGCAGGCAGGGCTGGATCGGGAACTCCAAGGGCATGAGCCTCAGGCATCACCGCAGGGGGTGTTGTCGCCGGGACAGTACTCGGCCGCACCGGGCCATCGAACGCCTCGTTGACGTCCTGAAGGCTCAAAATTTCTCCGCTGCTTAAAATCGCAGCTCGCTCAAGGAGATTCGCTAACTGCCGTACATTTCCCGGCCAATCATATTCAAACAATTTCCCCATGCCATCTTTGGAAACGCCGCGAAAATTTGTCCCAATTTTGGCATTGATCCGTTCAAGAAAATGGGAAACAAGCAGTGGCAAGTCTTCTTTGCGTTCACGCAGAGGAGGAATTTTAAGAGTTGCAACACTGAGGCGATAATACAAATCGTCACGAAATTTTTTTTCTTCAATAAGTTGGGGCAAATTCTGGTTGGTGGCGGCAATAATACGGGCATCGAAATCGACGGGCCGGATACCCCCGAGTTTTTCAATCTGCTTTTGTTCCACCGCCCGCAATAGTTTGGGTTGAAGAAACAATGGCATGTCGCCGATTTCATCAAGAAGTATCGTCCCCTTGTCAGCGAGCTCGAACTTTCCTTTCTTGCGTTGATGCGCGCCGGTGAAGGCGCCTTTCTCATGCCCGAAGAGTTCGCTTTCGAGCAAATTTTCCGGAATAGCCGCGCAGTTCACTTTAATAAATGGTTCTGCCGAACGTGGACTCAACGAGTGGATCGCATCGGAAATCAGCTCCTTGCCCGTACCGGATTCCCCGGTGACAAGGACTGTTGTGTCAAGTACAGCGACGCGGTGAATCATTTCCTTGAGCCGACGCATAGGCTCACTCTGTCCAATAATTGCCGGGATGCGTCCGCCTCCGGCCAGTGTATTTTTTAATGCAGCAAGCTCATTGCGGAGACGACGCCGTTCAAGAGCGCGGCGGATGACAATTTCCAACTCAACGAGATTGAACGGTTTCGTAAAATAATCGTATGCGCCCCGACCAATTGCCTCCAAGGCCGATTCTTTCGTGGCATACCCTGTCATAACGATGATATCGGCGGAGGGATCAGCTTCTTTGATTTGAGAAATACCTTCCATCCCCGACATGCCAGGCAACATGACATCGGTCAGAATAAGATCAAATAATTCCTGTTTGACGCGTTCAACGCCTTCTTCGGCAGAACCGACACCGACCGGAGCATAGCCCTTGTCAGTGAGAGCCTCACACAACATAGCTCGAAAAGCCGGCTCATCCTCAATAACAAGAATTTTTTCTGACATGACAGTATGTTTCCCTCTATTCGACCGGTCTTGTTGAGAACACAGGCTTGCCCCAAATATCAGTCATCGATTTCCCCCGGAAAAAACATCTCGAAAATCTCATCAACCCCGGTATCGGCCGCTTTGGTTATTGCAGTCAAATCACCAACCGTCATAGCAAGGCGCTCCCAGGCTTTGGGATCAAGCGGCGGAGTAAACCGTTCTCCACTCGTGCCCATTTCAAGTGCATTGGTCAAGAAATCTGCCACATGAATGATTGAGGCCTCCAAAAAATACTCTTCCGTATCCAAGTCATGATGATGACCGGCCATGGCCGACAGAGAAGCCGGATATTGCCATTTGGTCAACAACATTCCCCCCAGAACAGCATGATCCCAGCCGAAGCGCTCCCGTTCGGCAATAACAAGGGGGGTTTTAGTGGATAATGCACTGTGCAGAGTCTTGCCTGTTGGGCCAGGTAAATTTTTATACATAACCAGCCGACCAATATCGTGGAGCAACCCTGCAACAAAGTAGCTTTCCACATTGGCCAATTTCAATTGTTCCGCAATGAGTTTTGAAATGACTCCACAGGCCGTACTATGTTTCCAAAAGGACTTCATATCCACCAGACCTGGTGGAATATCCTGAAACAAGGGGAGGACAGAAATACCAAGCGCCAAAGTACTGAGCTGATTGTATCCAATCATAGCGACAGCTCGAGTAAGCGTATCAACTTTGGATGGGAATCGTTGGCGTACAGCTCGCATAGCTCGACTATAAAACGGGGAGTTCGCCAATCGCAACAGCGTTGCCGACAAACTTGGATCTGTTCCAATGACCGCAGCAACGTCGGCCGGATTGGATTTTTCGTCATTGATGACGGCATTGATGCGCATATAGACTTCCGGCAAGGAAGCCAATCGAATGTCGTTCTTGAGGATTTGGGCCGGATCAATCTCACGTCCATCGTCATCACAGGGCAATTCATGCAGATTTGCGTCAGCTGGTCCGCCAAGCTCGGTTGTTCCTAACCGGGTCATTCTGCGGGCGACGCGGGTTGCACTTTGTCGAAAGGCCTCGATCACCGCATCATGTCGTACATCGACAAAAATAAACCGACGCAGGGTGTATTTTTTCGCTGCCTCCACCACACCGGGATCAATGGGACAATTCGACGATTCATCTCCGGGTGGACATGGGTTTCCAAGCTTATCGCTTTTCTCCATGAATTCCTTCCTGTGTTGGCAACGATCGTGGCGTCGTAGATTGTTCTTGCACTCAAAAAAAACGATTGACGCAGTTCTTTTCCGCATGGGAACACGCTGTATGCCCTCTTCCAACGAGGACATCGCTCGAAATGTGAAACAGTTACGACAATATCACAGAGCATTTGTGCCAAATTCTCAGCAATCCTGCAATCTCAAGGCAATACATCCCATCAAGAAAAATGCGCCTTGACTTTCCTCTTGGTAATACATTCATGTACCGTCAGACATCCGAGGACTCTCGTATTCATCAGACTCGACACGGTTTCGACCATTATTTTTTGCCTTATACAATGCACGATCAGATCGACTATACAACGCTTCAAAATTCTCATCAGCATCATCCAGCTCGGCCACACCAATACTGATCGTAACGGAAAGAGAACCTTTCACCGTCAACAACGGGAGATCCACAATGGATGCGCGCAAACGCTCTGCAACACAAATCGCGCCATTTAAATTTGTTTCAGGCAAGGCACAGGCAAATTCTTCTCCACCAATGCGGCCAATCACGTCAACCTGACGAAAAGTCTCTTGAAAGACACGGGCCAACCCCGACAAGGCATCATCACCAGTCTGATGACCATACGTGTCATTGATCTCTTTGAAATGGTCCACGTCAATAATCATCAGCGACAACGCATGCCCATACCGCCTTGATTGTTTCAAGGCACGCGCCGCCAATTCGATGAATTGGCGGCGGTTCAACAGCCCGGTCAAGTCGTCGATCGTTGCTAAAATACGCAGCTTTTCCTCACTTTCACGCAACGCTTGCTCCGCCCGGCGACGCTCACCCAATTCACGTACTGCTCGATCACGCATTTCCGAATACGCTTTGAGTCGGCGATACACTTCTGTGACATCTTCCACACAAATCATGGCAAGATAGTCATCATCGCGGCGTAGCCCACTCACCGTCACATGCTGTAAGCGATCTCGGGGTTGCTTCTCTCGAGAAGGAAAAAGACTTCCATGAATCTGCGCCGAAAAAATAGCGGGGGGACCGCCTTGAAATACGGTTTCAAAACGAGCAGCAAGATACCCGTCATGCAGGTGAGGAAAAAGGTCGCGAATATTTTTACCGACGACCTCACCGTATGCATACCCCGTCCAGGAGGAGAGGCACTTATTAAAAAAAAGCACCGTATACTCGCTATCAATAACAGCAACGCCCACCGGTAATTGATTCAAGACGGGCGCCTGATAAAATGGCGGGAAAGGACACTGAACATCCATGATATTCTTCACCTGTCATGCGTCTTTGTCGAAGGACCGGCAACGATCTCAGCAATGCGGGCAATGTCGAGGATAAGAGCAATGTTTCCATCTCCGGTAAGCGACATCCCCGACACTCCATCCACTCGACCAAGGGCAGGAGATAACTTTTGAAACACTGCTTTTTTTTGCCCGATAATGCTATCAACCACGACGGCGTAGCGTGAGTCTGCCGCTTCGACAATAACAACCTGGTTTGGTTGGAGCGCCTCTCCATCAAGTTGAAAAAAACGCCGCAACGAGACAAGAGGAAGCGCCGTCCCTCGATAATTAAAGATGCTTCCCCTATTTTCATCAAAGTCCTTCCCGAAAATTTCCCAGCATTCAATAATACTTTCCATGTGCAACAGAAATCTGGAATCAGCACATTGCACTTCAAGCCCGAGAAACAAGGTCATGGACAACGGTATGCGCAAGGTGAACACAACCCCTTTCCCAGGGGTGGTGTTGACAGTGATGCTTCCACGCAAATTGTGCACGGTTTGCATAACAGCGCTCATTCCCATACCACGGCCCGAAACATCGTTCGCGACCACGCTTTGCGTGACACCGGGTAAAAACATAAGGTTGACCAAATCCATTCCGTCGGAATCCTGTTGCGCGGGCAAACTATGGCCAAGCATAATAGCTTTTTGGGCCAACGCCTCCATATCGACCCCTGCGCCATCATCGGACACAGTAAGAACGACATCGCCACCTTCTTGGGCCGTTTGTAAGTGTATCGTACCAACTTCGGATTTACCGGCCGCCAAGCGTTTATTAGGCTCTTCAATGCCGTGGTCGACGGCATTGCGAAGGAGATGAGCAAGAAGAGGACACACTTGCTCAATGACAGTCTTATCAAGCTCGGTGTCTTCTCCAACCATCTCAAGTTGAACACGTTTTCCTAAACGGGAGGCAAGATCTCTCACCATTCGTCGAAAACGCGAGAACACCGTCCCTACCGGCATAAGGCGTATGTCCATGACCTGATCACGAATCACACCACCAAGAGATTCAATTTGCTCCGCAACGATGGAAAGGTCAGCAAGACCGGCTTGATTCGCCAAGCCACCCAGGCGTGAATTTAAAACAAGCATTTCACCGACATAATCGACCAGAATATCCATTTTCTCAGCCGGTACATGCATCCAGTCGATACGCTGATTGCCTTGGTCAACAATTGGCTCTTCCGCTTGCTTCGTCAACTCCTCATCACGGAAGTCATCGAACACCCCTATTTTGTTGAGGCAAAGGACATCGTCCGAAACGTCGGCATTTGGGTCGTCTTTGCCAGTACGAATCAAATGACGAAGTCGATCGAAATGAGAGAGTAGAATATCGGCTGTTTGCCGTGAAAGCGGTTCATGATTATCGCGACAACGAATAATCGCTGATTCCATGGCATGGGCGAGGTCAACGAGAGCATTCAGCCCAATGGATGCGGCATCGGCCTTGATGGAATGCGCCGGCCGAATAATAGCATCCCATAACGAAGCGGCTCCAGCGGTATCATCCGTATTCTGTTCAAGATCGAGAATACGTGTTTCGATATCGGCAAGCTGTTCAAAACAGCTCCTGATGAAAACGTCATAGACGTCGCTGGGGATGTCCATGATACGACTATATGAAGGAAGACACTATTATAACATCCTCATATTGGTCAGAAGGCGCTCAAGGCCGTCAAGAAGGCGGTCAAACGTGCCCACCTGAAAGAGGATAATGAGGTCCCCTTGGATAAGGTGTCCTTCCACAGTAAAGCTTATACGGATATAAATAACCAGACTTTTGTTGTCGTTGTACTCTTGAAAGAGATTCTGCAACGTGTCTTCAAAATAATCCGGTGGTAAATAATCGAGATGGTCACCAATAGCGTTGGAAATCGATCCCATGACGCCATTGAGAACAATATTGCCGACTTCTTGTAAGGCTCCAATGCGTAACGAATCCATGTCCATCGCCATGGGGTCGCCTCCGGCGATAATGGCAACCAGATTCATAGCACTATCAGGAGGGAAAACCAACGCGGCCGTACCGGAAAAACTTCCGCCAAACGATAATCGTACCGATGCAATCCGATCGTTCAGACCAAGCAATGTATGATTCGGCGCTTGCAAGGGAGTCAAAACATGTGCTTCGGGCGCATCGAGATGTACATGAGCCCGAGTCATTTGATTGAGCACACCGGCGGCGCGACCAACTCCAATATTGACCAATTCTTGTAAAACATCGAGCTGATCGGCATTGATAGGGCTGTTCTCGTACATCATGCGCCTTTAAGCAGTGAAGCCAAAATCCCGCGCAGCTGGTCTTCGTCGACGGGCTTGTTCAGCATTCCAGCGAGATCATATGCTTCACATCGTTCCCGAGAACTTTTTTGAATATCGGCAGTGATAACAACGGTTTTGGGCAACGTCTCTGCCTCGTGGAGAGAACGCAGCACTTCAAACCCACTCATGTCGGGCATATTGAGATCAAGCAACATGGCATCCGGCATGGCTTTCGCCACACTTTCCAGGCATTCCTTACCGGTTTTGGCTTGTGTCACGACAAATCCGCATTCTTCGGCAATCTTACCGAGGAGCATGCGTTGAAAGAGGGAATCGTCGACGACGAGCAGTGAACCCATGAAAACTCCATCCACCATAAAACTCTGATGGCTGTAAAAACTTCTACTGTATTGTAAATAACAAGTACTGAATTCATGATAATATCGACTTCCCTCAATCAAGTCAAAGTCGACCCGCTCTTTTTCTCATACTCTTTATATTTCAATGGAATTGATAAACGCAAAAATAGAGAAGAATTATCGTTGTCATTTTTTGTGGATAAATTCCGTCGATACTCGTATATAAAATCATTATTCCATTCCTTTACCGTCGGTTTTTATTCATAGGACGTCAACCCAAGCTTTTTTGGAGTACCTCCATGCCGCGTTTTCTCTCTTCCCCCTTCTTTGTGGTGGTATTTATTTTATTTTTTGCAGTTTCAGCTCGTGCCACCATGTTTCCTGATTTTCGTCTCAATAGCGAGTTCTCTGCGCAACAGGCGCAAACGCTCGGTATCCCTCAAACGACAAAAGCATTTTCACCGTATGATGTGAAAACCGACTTCCTGATCGTAGAGATTTTCAGTATGTACTGTCCTCATTGTCAGCGCCAAGCTCCGATTATGAATGAATTTATGAAAATGCTTCATCAATCTTCATACGCCGATAAATTTGGTGTTGTTGGAATTGGCGCCGGGAATTCCGACTTTGAAGTCGGCATCTTTCGTGATGAATACAAAATAGATTTTCCGTTGATCTCCGATGAAGACTTCACCGCATATACAGCAACAGGTGAACACGGCACCCCGCATTTTTTCCTTATCGACATGCGAAACGGAAAAAATCGAGGAGCAATCCTCTATGAACATGATGGAGTTTTCCCTGATCCCAAAGAATTCCTTGACGACATCCTTGCAGAAACTGACCTTAAAAAATAAATCCAAAACGTAACGCATTCTCTCTCGTCATTGAACGTGATGAGTATACCAATGGGAACCCATTGGAATGATACAATGTACGTCAACCCAAGAAACGCTTTATATTGCGTTTACATTGCAAAGGAGGTGGTATGATCCGTGCCTTATTCACAATTTTGGTACTGTCAAGTTGTTGTGCCGGCCCGGTGTTCGCAGAAGTTTCTCGCGATCAGATATATAATCCAGGGCACCTCAAACCGATAGATTCCACATTGAACGTCGCAAAGGGGGACAAAGCCCCGGATTTCGACCTCCCGACCGTTGATGGAAACAGTGTTAGCCTCTCACAATTCCTTGGGAAAAAGAATGTCGTTCTCAGCTTTGTCCCAGCGGCATTCACTCCAGTATGTTCGGACCAGTGGCCAGGCTACAATCTCGCCAAAAAGTACTTCGATCAATATGACGCACAAGTCATTGGCATTACAACCGACAATACCCCCAGCCAATTTGCCTGGATCAAACAAATGGGTAATTTATGGTTCCCGGTAGCGTCGGATTTCTGGCCTCATGGAGAGACCGCGGAGAAATACGGCGTATTGCGTTCAGACGGCGTGGCAGAACGCTCCATATTTATCATCGACAAGTCTGGTGTCATTCGGTCTATCATCGTAAGCGATATCAATACACGGCCTGATCTTGGTGCCATCGTCAACGAACTAAAAAAATTGGATAAGTGAAACACTATGTCAGACGCAAAACCTGAAATCCACCGTTGCCTCTGGGCTCTTCGATCTCCTGAGGAAATTGAGTACCACGATGTCGAATGGGGGGTGCCCGTTCACGATGAACGCCGACATTTCGAATTTCTTGTTCTTGAGTGTTCCCAGGCAGGCTTGTCCTGGCTGACGATTCTTCGCAAACGTGAGCACTATCGGAAGGCTTTTGCGAATTTCGATCCACTGATTGTCGCAAACTATGGAGCCGCAGAGATCGAAACTCTCCTCGCCAATCCTGGACTTGTCCGAAATCGGCGCAAATTGGAAGCCACAGTCAAAAATGCTCGTGCGTTTCTCGCTCTTCAGGAAACATTTGGCTCTTTCGACCACTACATCTGGTCATTTACCGATGGGCGCACGCTGCATAACGAGTGGAAAAATCATGAAGATGTTCCTACAATATCGTCCTTATCCGATACAATAAGCAAAGACATGAAAAAACGTGGTTTTGGCTTTGTCGGCTCCACAACATTATATGCCCACCTTCAAGCCATTGGTGTCATCAACGACCACCTTGTAGACTGCTTTCGCTACGAGATCATCCGAGAAAGGGCTTCTTGAACAAAACACACAGCATCAATTCTTTGAATAATTGAGCCACATTATACAAACGATTCTCAATACATGCCCCCTGAATGGACACTTGTCGTTGTGCAGTGAGCGTGCTACATCTTGCTAAAGAATATATAGGACTACAACTTTCGGAGTTTCTCCTTGATGACAGGCGATAACGAGAAAAGCATGCTGGAGCTTCTCGAAGAAAACCGAAGGTTGAGATTGCTTTTGCAAGAATCCCAGCCCGAATCGGTGTCGCGATGTCCTGTTGGAGACACCGACGACAAAGGACTTTATCGTCAGCTTGTCGAGCATCAGACAGAGCTGGTTGTTAAAATAAATCTTCGAGGCGAAATACAGTACGCCAACCCTTCATTTTGCCGGCTTTTCGGAAAATCTCAATCTCAATTACTTGGTCGCCAATTTTTGGCTCTCATCCACAAGGACGATCAGCAAGAAGTTTCTCGTTCCATAAAAACGGTTTTCTCTGCCCCACATCATACCTATGTCGAACAACGAGCCCAAACGCTGAATGGGTGGCGTTGGTTGGCATGGTCGAACCGCGCTCTGCTTGATAAAGAGAACCATGTTACCGCCATGATGGCCGTCGGCCGCGACATTACCCAGCGCAAGCACATGCAGGAAATGTTGGAACGACGCGTCAACGAACTCCTCTCCATCAACGCGTTGAGCGTTCGTGTCGGCTCCAGTCTTGCGATGTTTCAGGTCATGGACGGTGGATTTGGAGAAATCGTTGCGGCCATCAATCCGGATTTGGCATTCCTATTCCTCGTGAAAAATGGCGTTCTCTGCCTAGAAAAAAATCACGCTCCATCCAATCCAACGCTACAATTAGCTCTCTCCAACCCGAAAGTTCCCCATGCGCTGAGTCCATTTCTCGATATTGACCAAGAACCGGTATATTTTCGCTATCTTCATGAGAATTCAACTCACTCCGACTTGCAAACGCTTCTTCCTGGCATCACCTCGTTGGCTATTTTTCCTATTCCGTTTGGTGAATCCATCGGTGGCGTTCTGGGGTTTGGGTTCCGTTCTCCCTACGACTTCGATGAAAGCAAAACTTTTCTCGAATCCATTGTATTGGTCTACGCCAACGCGATCCATAACGCGCTACTCCACGGTCAGCTCAAACGCTACTCTGACCATCTGGAGCGATCGCGCGAACGGCTTCAATACATTCTCGACGCTGTCCCGTTCGGTGTACTCTTTATTTCCAAGCAAAAAAGCATTCTCCACGCCAACACCGCAGCGCTCAACATTATGGGGTATGACAACGAACAAGAACTTATTGGGAAATACTGCCACGAAACATTGTGTCCGTCCTCGTCCAGTGACAGCCCTGTCGCCGATAACCATCAATCCTCCGACCTCGCGGAACGAACACTCATTGCCCGGGATGGACATGTTATTCACATCATCAAGAGCGTCATTCCGGTCCAGATTGAAGATGAAGATATCCTCCTGGAAGCCTTTGTCGATATCAGCGAAATCAAGCAGACGCGCGACGAACTCATGCAGGTACGAGAAGAGCTGGAACAACGGGTGCAAAGCCGAACGCGAGAACTCCGCGAGGCAAATCGTCGTCTCTTAGAAATCGACCGCCTCAAATCGGCATTACTCAACACAGTTTCACACGATCTGCGAACACCGCTGACATCAGTCATGGGGTTTGCCAAGTTGATTCGCAGAGACTTCATTAGATACTTCAAAGAGTTGGCAAATTCTGATCGCCTTCAGCGCAAAGGGGAACAAATCAGTTCCAATCTCGATATCATATTGCGCGAAGGTGAACGATTAACCAGGCTCATCAACGATTTCCTTGATCTCTCCAAAATAGAATCGGGGGCAGCCAAATGGAACGACGTCAACATCAATATTTACGCACTCATTTCCGATGTTGCGGATTCATTCCGAAGCGCTTTTCTCGAAAAGCCAAAACTCGATCTCATTGTGGACATTAATGAGTCGCTTCCCAACGTCCGAGCTGATCCCGATCGTGTTACCCAGGTGTTGACCAACCTTCTTGGAAATGCGCTCAAGTTCACCGACGAAGGTGAAGTTCGAATTGCGGCGAGACTACGAGCAAATCGGTTGCGTATCAGTGTGTCTGATACCGGCCCCGGCATCCCCAAACCCGACCTGGACCGTATCTTCGATAAATTTTATCAGGTTGAATCCAACACACTTGGCACCCAACCCAAAGGAACTGGTATGGGGCTCGCCATTTGCCGTAATATCATCGAGCACTACCATGGCTCCATCACCGTCGAATCCCAACCAGGCCAAGGAGCATGTTTCACATTTGAGCTTCCCTGCCTTTCCTAGACATTCTCTCCATTAATCCTATCATCTTCATCGACAGGTCTCGCCAAGGCCGAAGTCCTGCTTTATTATATCCGATCAGTTCCTTTGACCTCCAACCCATGGGGACACATTTTGAGCTTTGCAACCCTTGTTCTCTCTGTCGTTGTCGCCCTTGCGTGCCTCAACGTCTACTTTTTAACCGCGGCCCGCCATATCATCCATGTCGGACCGGTTGTGGCGGTTTGTCTTTGGCTTATCTTGTTTTTACTCATCCTTGGACCGGGCATCGGAGCATGGCTCGGCAAGCATGGCATGCCCATTCTTGCGCGAACAATGACATTTGCCGGGTATTCTTGGAGTATGTTCGTCCTGCTGTTTTTCGCAACGCATATTGTATTCCGCATCGTGGGCCATGCCGGACAGAAACTTCAATTTTTCGGCCCCGCCGAAGCATTGACGCAAGTCGGCGGCATGACGACAATTGTTTTCATAGCGGCGTGCATTACCGCAGGAGGAATGTTGCTCTATGCACGCCATCAAGCCCTGGCGCTCAATGTCAAACGCGTGAACATCGTTTCTCCCGCTGTTCCGGCAGAAGCCGATGGAACCGTTATCGCACAAATTTCCGACGTGCATTTCAGTGCAACGACCGGCACGGAGACTGCGAAAACCATTGCCAATATCATGGGCGTGGAAAAACCGGACATTATTGTATCGACCGGTGACCTGCTCGATAGAGACATGGACGATCCGTACGCTATCGAAGAAATCCTGAAAGCCATGCCAGCCCGCCTTGGCAAATACGCCGTCACTGGCAATCACGAATTCTATTCCGGAATAAACGAAGCGCTCCGTTTCACCAAAGCGGCAGGATTCACGTTGCTGCATGGCGATGCGGTTGACGTCGGAAACGCGATTACGCTCATTGGCGTTGACGACATCATGGCCGGCCATTTTGGGTTGGATCGAACAACCGATGCCCAGGCCGTCGCGAAAGCCACTCTCGGTACGTTTACCATCCTGCTCAAACACAGACCGGACGTCAGTCCGTCTGTTCTCGAATCGGTGCACCTTCAGCTTTCCGGGCATACGCATAACGGTCAGTTCTATCCCTTCACGCTTCTTGTCAAACGGTTGTTCCCATACACAGCCGGTCTCTATCAACTCGATGAGGATTCTGCCGTTTACACAAGCCAGGGAACAGGCACCTGGGGGCCTCCCTTCCGTTTTCTCACAGAACCAGAAATCACGATATTCACATTACACCACCAAGCAAAGACGAACGCCCCCGTATAAAACCAGGGGGCGTTCTCGGAAAAACAATAACGATATAAAAACGACTCGAAATATTACGACGCTGACGTATCACCAAACACCACACGAAAGTTGCGTGCAATATCGGTTATAATTTGTGATACGGCGAACCGAACACGGTCCACCTGGCCAGGATGGGTCCGATCATAAAATAACTCATCCGTTGGTGGAGCAAGAATACGGCAATAATTGCGAAGCCATTGCTGCCGAATCTTTCCCCATTCAAGATAGATCCAAACGTATACAGTCCGCCCTTCGGTATCTTTCGTCCGAGCTGCTCCCCAGGCGTACGTATCCCCACCATGCAAGACTTCTTCAAATTTCGACAGATCAAAGCCCTCAAACGTCAAATTATCGGCCCGGCAGAAATCTTTAGCAGCAATATCAAGAGCTTTCTGGTACTCTTGCTTGGATAAACCACCGAGTTGGTAACCGGCATAGACATAGGCATTGAAGAAAATCAGCCCCCCGACCGCCAAGATTAACAGGCAAAATACGCCGGCAATGACGAATTTCATTGACTTCGACATGGGTTTGGACGCGGGCGTTTTCATTGCGAGTTCTCCTGTACAGTATGTGACGATGCAAGGCACCCCCACAGAGGCATAACAAATCCGGAATCAACCAGATGTTGAGCCCGCTTCAACTTTTCTTTGGCAATATCAACATAGGCAAGGCTTCTCGCATCCGTGGCCATGCTTTTTTCAATCGCCATGGCCAATGACTCCTTTGTCACGAGCGGCCCCGGGGCGGGCAGACCATTCTCCAGATCGCGCACTTGAGCCTCAAGTGCTTTGATGGTGAACAGATTATAATCGTAATGTCGTTGCTTCATAGCCAAAGCGTTTTCGCCGTCATTCAATATGCCATTTTCAAATCGAGCACGGTTGAATCGCGTCAAATACTCCGGCGTTTTGGCCAATCCTTGCCATGCCGTGACCACAAGTGCCGCGGCTAAAAGGACTTTGATGACGAGAACGGATCGTTGCGCTTTCATTGATTGACCTCATCCTTTTTGCGGTAGATTTCAATCGTCGCCATGGGGTCTTCGAGTGGTAGAAACACATGATACGCGGGGTCAGCTCGGTTGCCGAATTCGTCATCAGCAATCGCCGTTTTCACCAACTCGTAATCATGCGCCAAATCCAGTGTGTTCGAAAACGCCCGCGCCCCAAATAATACACGATCCCGATTGACGCGCACAATACGACGGCGCACGACCCAATCAGGCGATTCATTTGCCGGAATAGCCCCTTGTAAACCGCCGATCACACGAAATGGGGTGTAAAATTGCAACGGCAAATCACCATACTCGGCGAGAATCGTTTGCCATGGTTTCGCATTATCATTGAAAAATTTGGCAAGTTGCGCATTCACGTCGGGATAACCGCAAGTTAATTCCGTGAGGTACAATTTGAGAGGAAAATTCACCGACGTCAGCATCCGCATATCGTTTTGCCAGGGACGGTTAATAATTTTTAACTTTTCCATCGGCAATAAATAGACCCAGTTCGTGAACAACAGGAGCACGGTCAATACGACGGCCGAAAACCGCTCGAATGACCAGAGCCGGGTACAGATCCAGGCCAAAATAAAAGCGCACAGCGGATACAAATGGACGAGATAGCGGTGAAATCGCTGGGGAAAAATTGCCAGTATAATCAGGTTCCCCAAAATAATGAGTGCACAGAACAGAGTGAAACGTTCAGCCGGGTCAGTGGGAAGTTTCAAGAGCAGTGTTTTGCGCCAACGCCAGAGGAGCGCGATGGCGATAGGAAACGGAATCATGAACATGACCAAGTCGGCAAAATACAGCATGGCGTTTTCCGGCACGAGCAACACATTGAACATGCCGCTTTGCCGCCCGACGCGATACAGCAAAATACCTGGTATGACGAGGCACGACGCACCAAGAAAGACGATGAGAATTCGTTTCCAATTCAAATCGTGCCAATACACAATCATGGCTGCAACCAAGAGGGGGGGCGCGAACGACAAGAGCAAGAGGTAGTTCGCATGAAAAAGCAATCCCAGCGCAACTGCCATGATGGCGACAGGAAACCAGCGTTTTTGCCAATTCGATAAAAATGCGAACAGCACACACAGCACCAGGAGCGTTCCGAGACTATAATACCGTCCTTGCCGTGCAAAAAGCAAAAATGGCACGGACAAGGTCAACATCAGTGCCGAGAGCCGCGCCCAGTTTCGGTCACCGAAATGACGCTGAATAAGGTAGTATGTCAGCAAAACGCAGAAAAAACCACACAGAGCAAAGAGCATGCGGTTGGCAAAGGCGTTTTTTCCGCCAAGCGCAATGCCCGCAGCAGACATGTAGATTTGAATCCATGGCGACCAGCGCCAAACATAATCGTCCGTGTTGAATTCTCGTCGCTCTTCCTGTGAAATGATATTCACTCCGTCAAATACCGTAGGAACGCCCTGTTCCAGGGCGTTTACGGCAAGTGCGGCGGTCTCGGCCTCATCCTGCCACAATGGGCGATGACCGAGGTTGTAAAACATAAGGAAGGCGGCCAGCGCGGCAATGGCAAACAAAACCGGATCGAACGAACGGGATTGACCGGCGCGAGGCATGGCGACTCCAGAGTATGTAGGGGTTGTCTTCATGATGGGGTATCGGATACGGAACTCGTAATCCCGAAGTCGTGGAATTGCCGGCCTGATACGATAATTCGGCCGTGTTGACAAGCGACCCGACTTCCGTGCCTTGAAATGCTGCCTTTAGTGTTGACAGAGCGCCAAAAGTCGCGCTTAATCGCCATTCCCCTATGCCTGAGACAGGGTAACAGGTGTGGGAAACACGATTGGAGGATACGTATAATGATGAACGGCAAAAAGGTGGTTGTTGTCATGCCGGCGTATAACGCCGAAGCCACCCTCGAAATGACCTATGCCGAAATTCCAAAGGATATCGTCGACGACATCATTCTGGTTGATGACAACAGCCGGGATAATACCATTGAGCATGCTCGAGAACTCGGCATTCGCTGTTTCTTGCACGCCCAAAACTGGGGATACGGACGCAACCAGAAAACCTGCTACCACGAAGCCCTCAAACTCGGGGCTGATGTCGTGGTCATGCTCCATCCCGATTATCAATACACGCCGAAGCTCATTCCGGCTATGGCGAACCTGATTACGTCCGGGTACTACGACGCTGTTGTTGCCTCCCGTATTCTCGGCGGTCAGGCACTGGAAGGCGGTATGCCGATGTACAAGTACATCTCGAACCGCTTTCTCACCGCTTCGCAAAACCTGCTCATGAGCGGCAAACTCTCGGAATACCATTCGGGATACCGTGCATTTTCTCGCGACGTGCTTGAAAAGCTTCCGCTGTGGGAAAATTCCGACGATTTCGTGTTTGACAATCAGATGCTCGCCCAAACCCTCTTTTTTGGGTTTAATATCGGCGAAGTGTCTTGTCCCACCAAATATTTCGAAGAAGCTTCATCCATCAATTTCAAGCGGAGCTGCCAATATGGTCTGGGCGTGCTCAAAACATCCATGGAATTTCGGCTTCAGAAATGGGGTTTGAAGCAATATGAAATTTTCAATCCCGAAGGACGCAAACTTTCGGATCATAATCAGGAATACTACTCTGATCAATCCATGACCTGCTCATCATAAATAAGAGTAAACGCTCTTTTCTCATCTTAGGGGCAAGGAGAAAATCTCTTTGTCCCTCCTTCCTCAAAGCATTGATCGCTTTTTAGGCTTCATCCAAAAGTTGACGAATTTCTACCGACATGTTCTCAAATGATGACATATTTTTGGGGACCGTGGTCGTCCGTACTCCAGGCAGGGTGGTGATATTGCGCGAAAAATTCGCCGCCGGTCGATCCGAATACACAAAAAAACGTACGGCTGGCCACATAGCGCGCACCTTGTGGATAAAGTCTACTCCGTTCATTCCAGCCTGTCCAAGATCGACGACGACGAGATCGACTTTTTCCAGCTCCATAAACGCCAACGCCATCTCCGTATTATGCGCTTCAAAGACCGTGTAGCCATCTTCATCGAGCTGCGATGCCAGATTATCCAAGACCAAAAGGTCATTGTCGAGCAGAAGAATTCGGTGTGACATAGCTTTTATCCATTGTTGCAGGTGGCTTGCGCCATCTTCCGCCCCCCCCATCGAAGATGGCCAAAATCGTACCCGTCCTTTTTTCCCTACAAAGTCACACGCTGAGACAGTGGACATACACTTGGGCTCCCTGCGATTAAAATGGAAGACCTTACTTCCACTGTACTGATCGAGACGTGTTGTGTCCAGATACGAAGACAAAAACTTGCTATTCAATGCCAGCTAAACTTTCACGGAATCGCAGTTGGGTATCACGAGATTTGTGAATATTTTCGGCTCGCCGCTTCCCCTGTGCGGTCAACGCATAGGATTGTCCGACTTTCTCAACGGCCCCCTCATTCAGTAGAAAAGCCAACGCCTTCGCCGCATCGTCTCCTTCATGTAAGCGAGATTGCACGTCTGCCGTATTTACGGGCGAACCGCTTTCAAACAAGGCCAACAACGTCTTTTCAGCCAAGGGTTCAGGAATGAGACGGCGCAAAGCCAATCGTTTGGCCAACATGCCGTGCCGGGGGGCCAGCGTCAGCACAAGAAGAAACTGTAAGGTAGAAACAAGCATGACAGCGCCGCCGCCGGAAGAGTCCAACGCAATGCTGGCATACAGTCCACCTACTACGCTCGTGATGCCAAAAAACGCCGATAAAACCATCATACGGCTCAATCGGTCACATAGCAGATAGGCTGTTGCCGCTGGTGTAATGAGTAACCCGACCACAAGAATAACTCCCACCATGGTCACGGCACTCACAACCACCAAGGAAACACAACCCGTCAGAAGATAATCGAGCAACATGACAGGCATACCAATCGCCATGGCCATCACAGGATCAAAACTCGTCAATTGAAAATGCCGGAAAAACAGGCTGACGATACCAAGAACAAGGGCGCACGTTATGGCCGAAGCCCACAAATCCGCATCCGAAATGGCCAGGACATCCCCCATGATGAAGTGCATCAGGTCAATGTGAATGGATTCGCGAAAAATGGAGACAAAAACAACGCCAGCCGCGAACACTCCCGTATACATGATGCCAATAGAAGTATCTTCCTTGATACGAGAAACCCGTGAAACAAAGCCTATCAGCGCAACGGTCAATCCCGCCGCAAGGAGCGATCCGATAAGCATGGCCGGAGCATATGCTTCAATGCCGAACAAAAGTTTCATAAAAAGATAGCCACCAGCCACACCGGCAATCATGGCATGCGACAAAGCATCACCAAGAAAAGCCATTCTCCGCAAAACAACCAGGCATCCGATAACCCCGCAGACCACGGCCACCAGACACCCGCCCAGCATGGATTTAAGAAAAAATGTGTGACCGAGGGGATCAAGAAAAAAATGAATGAAGGACATGATTGTCTCCAACCGGCATTATCGCTTTTCGGGAAAAAGGCGACCTTCGTTTATCAAAATATCGTATCCATCGCAGCCAAAACGAACATCGCCTTCATACACTTCGCGGAGAAGTTCTTTCTGCAAGACTGCGCGTGTGGGGCCATAGGCATACAGGCAATTTTTCACAAGCATAAGACGGTCAAAATACTCGCCCGCCGTGTTCAAATCGTGATGGACGACCACGATAGTCCGTCCTTTGGCCTTTTCCTGGGTCAAAACATCAAGGATGGCACGTTCCGTTGCGACATCGACACCGGCAAAAGGTTCATCAAGCAACAGAATCTCGGCTTCCTGCACAAGGGCACGCGCTAAAAACACTCGTTGGCGTTGACCGCCGGACAGTCGCCCAATCTGTCGATTTTGGTAGTCATCCATACGGACGGCTGAAAGCGCCTCGTCAACAAGACGCCGGTCCTTACCTCCTGGTTCCCGATAAAACGGTAATGTCCCATAACGCCCCATCATGGCGACTTCACGTACGGTGACAGGAAAGTCCCAATCAATGTCCCCGGATTGCGGAACATACGCAATTTTTCCTCGAACCTGGCTGAGGCGACGTCCAAAAATAGACACATTTCCCTTATCCGGCCGGATAAAGCCAAGCACAGCTTTCAACAACGTCGATTTTCCACCACCATTTGGCCCAATGACGCCGACAGCCACACCGCGTGGAATCTCCGCCGAGATGTCGCGTAAAACCGGTGTCGGTCCATACCCCACCGTTAAGTCATGGATGGAAACGGCCGATTGCGTGGCGTTACGCGTCATGTTCGACTCCTTTTTCCCGACGCCCTTGATCTGGAACACGAAACCGAATGATCCCGTCCACGTTTTCGCCTCCGTCATCCCACAGTGTGGTTTCCGCCAGAATACCATGCCCTTGCCAGACACGTAGGCGAAGCGCGTGTACGACAACCCCACTATCGGCAACGGGTCGTACGCTCACATAAATCTCATTGTCACCGACATGCATCGGTCCCAAATCCTGTATTTGCATTGGAATACCGGCTTCCAGAGGCCCGACGCCCGTCACGATGTATTTTCCGTTTTGAATTGATACGCCGCCGTTACGGCCTTCATCTTCCCCGAAAACATCTCCAGCCGAATCAAATGTGGAGGTCAATTCAAGAGAGAACGCCATGTCAACTGCTTCGGTGGACTGCTCTCCCAACTGCGGCCCATTTCCTGGGCGCCCCAAAAATACGGCGACTCCTCCAAGAATGGCTATCCATAAAACCAACACCAGAACAATACGCACCGTGGACTCCTTCAAGATGAGTACGTTTGGAATGCATAGAACGTATCCATGGTATTTCCTTCACGGAAAACATGCAGACAGAGGCAGTATTTCAACTCTACCGGTCGTCCTTGCGAAGAGCATTGACGATCGTCAACGTGTTTTCCCGCATCATGCCAATGTAGGTTTCACCAGCCGAGTCGACATTCCCCATTGAGTCGGAATACAGCTTTCCGCCAATAGCGACACCCGCTTCTCTAGCAATTTCACGAATCAATTTAGGATTCACCGATGTTTCCACAAATATGGCCGGCGCTCCCGATGCTTGTATGGACGAAACCACTTGTGCACGTCGAGCCGGAGTCATACCAGCTCCCACTTCCGACCCCGTTGACCACCCGACCGGGGCAAGACTGAGATAATTATTTTGAGGATTAAAGAAAAACGCGCGACAAAAATAATTGAATGCATCATGGCTGGTAACAAGAATACGCCGGCGAGGAGGAATCGAGTTGAACTCGGCTTTCATCCATCCATCAAGAACACGCAATTCACGCAAATAGAGATTTGCGCGAGCTTTGAAATTCGAAGCTTTTTCGGGATCGAGTTCAACGAGCGCATCGCGTGCATTTTTTACATACACGGCTGCATTTTGTGGAGAAAACCACGCGTGTGGGTCAAGAATGGCGTGGCCTTCATATTGCGTTTCCAGGGGAGCGATACCGGTTGTCAGGATGACGACAGGCTTTCCAGCATCATGGGCAAGTTTGCCCATCCAATTGTTCCCCTCTAAATTCAGTCCGTTTTGAAGGCAAAGATCGGCTTCACGAACCAGTGCGGCATCGGCCGGAGTGGGCATGTAAGTATGTGGATCAGCGCCAGGAGCAAGGATACTTTTGACACGACAATCATCACCCGCAACTTGACGGGCAAAATCGGCGGTCTGCGTCGTGGAGGTCACGACCAAACAATCGTCGGCTGCGTAAACGGAAACGCTCTGACACAGCGCAACGCCAACAATCAGGACGACAATCCGAATCATTATCACACGGTTCTCCTTGAGATCGGGAGTATCAAAACAATCTGTTAGCATATACGTCTTCCCCGTGAACACATAGCATGTCAAGGAAAAGCAAAGAAGCAGCCCGACGTATGTTTGCAAAGAGCCACGGCCTGTCGTAAGGAAGGCGTCCTGCACAGTCTGTGACGCTCAGGGAGGCCAAAATGCGCAGATATGTATTTATAATGTTGATGGTGTGCGGCCTGATATTCGCAGCCATTCCGGCACGGGCGGAAACTCTTCGCATCGGCTGTCTTCGTTTAGATCAGTTGGCGATAAATGCTGCTGGGCAGGCATTTGCCGAACAGCATACGGATGTGACAGCAAATGTCATCCCCCTGCCATTCGATCAGTTGGTTCAACAGGCATCTTCTGGGAAACTGGATGTTGCGATTTTGGATCGCCGTATTCTTGTTCCTCCATTCAAAGATATGGGGTTGGAAACAACACCGATTGCTATGGAAGGTTTCGCCTTCGTCGTGCACCCAGCGAACCCCATTGATGAACTGAGCAAGCAGGATCTGATTTCCATTTATGCCGGCGATATTCTCAACTGGAAGGGTGTCGGCGGCCACGACATGCTCATCCATCGCTACCGGATTGACGCGCCTGAAGCACCGTATCCATCTGCATTCATTTTACTTTCGAATAACCATGGCTATACTCGACATATGGTTTTCAAAAATCACCCTGCTTTAGCCGCTCTGAGTCTCGGCTACCTTGATGGGACGGTTAAACCTTTAAAAATTGATGGCGTCTCTCCATCAATGCAAACGATTCTTACGGGAGACTATCCAGGATTACGGGTTCTTCTGGCTGCACGTATGGCTAAAGCACCTCAGGATGCCGTAAATTTCATCGAATTCCTCAAAGCCTCGCAGGGAGCGAGCGTTCTGGGTGAATACGGCCTGATTCCGCTTCCCGAAGGTTCTCCTATTCCGACGAGAGCAAGCGGATTCGCCTTCAACATATTCCGACAACCTTCCCAAGCTCCCACGGAGAAGACTCACAAGGAATAAATGTGATACAGCCTTTTATAACTTTCTCGACTTCTGGAGATATGTTTCCACCATCACTTTCAGCGCATCAAAGTCAATCGGTTTCGTCAAACGATCATCCATCCCGGCTTCCAGAAAAACTTCGAGATCTTCGGGCATGGCGTAGGCGGTCATCGCGATAATGGGAATATGTGCTTTTTTCCCTAAATGGGCGGAGGAACGAATCTTTTTCGTTGCTTCTACACCATCCAGAACGGGCATTTGAATATCCATAAGAATCAGTTCCACCGGCTGAGAGTGCATGATCTCAAGTGCCTGATTCCCCTCTGCGGCAACATAGACCGTGTGTCCCAGAGCTTTGAGCAAACTGTTCAAGGCGACACGGTTCACGGGTTCGTCTTCGACAAGAAGAATATGCCCCTCAGTCGAATCTGACGCTTCTGTTCCCTCTGGATGGGGGGTAAGAGCTTTGCGCTCTTCCGTCTCCCATTTGCCAAAAATCAAAGAAAGATAAACCGTCGTTCCGACCCCTTCTTCACTCTCCAGGGCAAGGTTTCCTCCCATCAACTTGACAAGGCGGGTCACAACGGCCAAGCCGAGGCCAGCCCCCTGATACCGTCGCGTGAAGGAGTTATCTGCCTGAAAAAACGGCATGAATACCGCCGGTAATTTTTCATCGGAAATCCCTATGCCAGAGTCATGAATACAAAACAGCAAACGAATTTGGCCTGCGGGAGCCTTAAGAGTCGACACCTCGACAGTAACCTCACCCACTTCTGTAAACTTAATTGCGTTGCCCACAAGGTTAAACAAAATTTGACGTAATCGGCCGGCATCACCCACAAGAATTTCAGGAATGTCGGGAGATAACGAACAAGAAAAATCAATATGTTTACGGCTGGCTGTACCGGAAAAAGTATTGTGAACAAGATTGAAAACAGCCTCCACCATAAACGGTTCATGGCTCAATTCCATTTTCCCCGCCTCAATCTTAGAAAGATCAAGCAGGTCTTCCAACAGGTTGGTCAATGCACGACACGACGTAATCGCAGTATTCACAAAACCCTGCTGCGTCTCATTGAGCTCCGATATGCGTAGCAATTGAAGCATACCGAGAGCCCCACTGAGAGGTGTCCGTAATTCGTGGCTCATATTGGCCAAAAATGCCGATTTCGCTTCACTTGCCGCCTCGGCGTGCTCTTTTGCCTCACGCAGAATACGTTCATAACGCAAGCGTTCCATTTCTGCTTCGGCACGGCCGGCCACGATACGCATCGTTTGAAGTTTCCATTCGGGAACTGCGTCAGGTTTGTCTGAAACAGCCCATAAAATCCCTATTGTATCACCGCTACTATCAGATAAGGCCAGACCGAGCCCCGATTCTGCTCGTGCTTCTGCCAAGAGCACATCAACGGGATAAACATGACGTAATTCCTCTTCAACAGTGAAAACACCTTGACTTATGATGTCGGCATACGGTGTCCCTTGAAAGGGAAGAGCAAAGTCGTGCGTCGTCTTGCCATCAAGCGACAAAACCATCGCTTGCAGCCTTTTGCCGACCTCGTCCACTGCCGCAACAAGAACACAGTTAAAATCAAGCCATTGGCAAATTAAAGTGGCGACACTCTCGAAGAAATCCGGGCCAACAGTCTCCGAGGTTCTTTCGAAAAGAATGCGAATACTTTCCTGGTTGCGTTTTCTCTCGTCAATATCAACATGTGTTCCAACCATTCGGGCAGGCTCTCCCGAAAGCAAACATGCGACAACCCTTCCCCGAGCTAGAAGCCATTTCCAATTCCCTGCCTTGGTACGCATTCGAAACTCAACTTCATATTCTTTATAATCGCGAATATGTGCTTCCAGACAAGCAATGGCTTCTTCGACATCTTCGGGGTGGAGCGAACTTTTCCAAAAACTCACGTTAGGAACAATATCGTCAAGTTGATATCCAAGCATCGTGGCATATCGCTCACTGTAATACACGTCCCCGGTTTCCATGTTCCAATCCCACAATCCATCACTTACCGCACCCAGTGCCATATCAAAACGTTCCTGACTCTTCCGGAGAGCTGCCTCCATCGCCAGCCGCACGTTGACTTCATCTTTCAGATTGCGCATCGAGGAAAGGAGTTGACTGGTCATAGCGTTGAATGTGCACGCCAACGCATCAGTTTCAAAACACACTTGTTCTTCTGCCTGCGCGTCAAGATGACCATTTTGGATTGCCAGGGCCGTTTCCGTCAGACGCTCAATAGGCTCCACAAACTTTCGTCGGGCCACATAAACACCGAAAACAGCAACGCAAAATGTTCCAAAAACAATCACGACATAGGCAAGAATACTATGAAAAAACGTCGTCATTGCAGCCAAGACATCCCGTTCTGCAACAGCCAGTAAGTATTGATTTTCACTCAATTGAATCGGTTGCACTCCAGCAATGACGCGAGAGGCGGTGGACCCAGTTTGTACTTTCCCTCTGGAATCGAACTCAACATGTCGCTGTGAAAGAGCAAGGGATGGGTCAGGATGTGCCAAAATATAGTTTTCGTTACTCATGACGAAAACACGCTCATTGGGTGACTTGCTCAGCTCGGCAATGAGATTCCAGATAGCTTTCAAGCGTAATGTCAACACCGCCACCATGCGTACCGCCCCCGATCGCACGTCGAACAACGGGGCGCTAACTTTCATCAGCGGCTCTCCCGTATTTTTATCAACAGAAATATCCCCAAAAAAAGAATGTTTCTCCGTTACAGGAAACAAGAACTCAAGCCTGTCGAGCCATGTTGTCCTGGGTTTGGAATACACCGCAGTATTCGACAAATGGAAAAGCTCTTTTCCATGCTTGTCGACGAGAATGACCTCCAATACCATGGGGTGTGTGGTCAAAAACTCGAGCAATACATCACGTTGTTGCGAGGAGGATAAAGAAAAAAAATCCTGATACCGTGTAATAGCCCCTATTTCATGGTTGGTTCCCATAAGGAATTCTTCAATCTGGTAGGCTGCATACGACGCACGACTTTCAACATAACTTTGCGTCGAAGAAAGCGTCTCATTGTATGCGAACCAACCCAAAACGGGGCCAAGCGCTAACAGCGGACCTCCAGCCAAACCAAAGAACCACCAAGTCAAAAGATTACGCAATCGGGGCATGGAAGCCTCAGGAGTTAAGGGGTCGTAGAGCGTATAATTTCACGTGCACGACGAAGAAACGACACCGGCACGACAAGATTGATGGCCGCAGCCGTCTCAAGATTAATGAAAAGACTGTCCTGTGCCGTCTCGACGGGAAGTTTGGCAACGGGAGTTCCCGCCAGAATCAGATGAGCAAGTCTGGCAGCCTGCTTCCCGATATCAGCACCAACAAAACCGTACCCCGTCAACACGCCATGTTCAACTTGATCGAATCGCGGTGTGCTCAACGGAATGCGCAAACTCTTTGCACGTTCATTCAGTTCAACCCAGTGCGACATGACCAACCCCTCACGGGGCATAAAAATAGCGTCGATTCCTTGAGGAATGTATTCAGTATCGGTAGCAAGATGAATTTTGGTCGTGAATGGCTTGGCTACAATGGTGACCCCAAGCTTCGGAGCCGCTTCCCGAAGTTGTCGCAACGATGCTGCCGCGCTGGCATCTTTAGGGTTATACGGGACAAACACCTTTTTGATGCTCGGGACCAATTCACAAAGGGCCATAAGACGTCGGCCTTCGCTTGGGGCGAGGCGAATACCGGTAACATTCCCTTCAGGGCGCTGAAGATTTTGTATAATTCCCGATGATACAGGATCATTCACCGGCGCAAAAACAACGGCAATTCCCGAGTTCGCAGTCAGTTCTTTCGCCATCTTGGCCGCCGGGGTGGTGGAAGCAAAAAGTATATCTGGCTTTTGCGCTAGAATAATCTGCAACTTTGGTATGATATCTTTTCGATACTGAACCGGTCCATCAAAAAGATATGTGATGTTCTTCCCTTCAATATACCCGTATTGTTCCATCCCGGCTTTGAAACCGTCCAACGTCTCAAGATTGTTGCTTGTAAATTGGATAATTCCAATGCGAAAATGGCGAGGAGACGGGTCCATGCTTTTATACAACATCACAGCAAGGCCGATGATTGCCAAGAGAAGAATAACATTCCATGCTTTCATGGCATTTCCAGTTGTTCGAAATATCACGCCATCAAGAGCAATGCCTCGGATTGAGAAGTCATAAAAATGAGTATCTCAACTATTCTACAATACTACACTCCTTCACAGGGAATAACAACTCAAAGGAAAGATAACCATGAAAAAACATGACATATCACTCCTAAAATCAGTTTCCAACGCACTTTGAGCATGTTATGAAAGATGTATGTTTCCTCTTTCTCCTCCTCCTGACAAGACTATTGCGGATGCTATATCATCTCGCCGTTCTCTTATTACATCTGAACGCCACTATATTGAGACGATGCTTGAAAACATGTCGTCTGAAACGTTCTTCGACCACGCCCAACGTGGAGATCTGTCAGAAGTCGATATCTTTATCGATATTCTCACGTTTCCCAGCCATGACCTTCGTCAGACACTAGAAGATACGTTGACCGACTGGTCCTCTTCTCATACAGAGCCGGGCGCCCTTGCGATGTTGTCACACGACGTCCATGCACGGCACCCTGTGCTTAATATCATATGGCCAACCGGTGGAGACGTCACATTTCCGCTTGATTTCGATCATATCTCCAGTTTCATTAGACGGTTGCATCCACTTCGCACCATGCCCGCATCACTGTCTCATCTTTTGAGTCGTCATCTTTCAGACGACACCGTCCGTAAGCTTCGTGTTCGCTATCGGCAAACGCGCTTTCATCCAAACCACGCTACTCTCGGTGCGCTGACACAATTGGCCGAAGCCGCCCCACATTTCGACAATCAATTTTCGGATGCGTTCGATTTTCTGACCAGCTTTCTTGAACATTACGACGTAGCGCGACCGCTTGCCGATGCACTCTGCGAAAGACGCACTGATAACCTTCACCATATTACCGGTCACGCCCGCTTTCTCGACCAATTGGGAAAATCCAACTTCGAAACCCTGCTTATGCAAGGCGTGCGTGCTTCACATGTTGATACACCACGTCTTGCACACGAAAATCGTATTATTGAAGCTATCGGACGATTTGTATTTCAGCGCTATTATCCGCTGGAATGCGCCCTTCCACAAGAAACCGATCTCGGAACCTTCAATGGACAGGAAGGCGTTCAAAGCCTGCTCGAAATGTGGCACAATACGGATTGATTCCCCAAAGTATCGGAAGCGTCCCAATACGATGTGGCAAAAGCGTACGACAATATGCGGGAGAGAGGGAAGTTCAAGAGGAGAGGGAAGGAATCATTGGAGTCCGTTGCCCGTCCCACAAAAGGATTCCGTCACTGCTCCTCTTTGAGATGTTACGACGTGTATGAAAGCGCTTCACGAATGCACGTAGCGAGACGCTTGATACCGGTTTCAATATGTTCGGGATCGGCATTGGAGAAATTGAGTCGCAAGGTGTTCTTCCCGCCTCCATCAACATAGAAGGGGGTTCCCGGAACAAAAGCGACTTTGTGCTCAATGGCCTTCTCGAACAATGTCAGGCTGGAAAGCTGTTCTGGCAATCGAGCCCAAAGGAACATCCCTCCATCGGGCTCGGTAACAGACACGTCCTCAGGAAAATACTTTTTGATGCACGAAACCATCAGGTCGCGTCGGGGACCATACAATTCTCGAATCGTTGCGATATGTGCATCCAGATCATTATCCCGCAAGTATCGCATGAGAATACGTTGCGTCAGTGTCGGAGTGTGCAGGTCCGAGGCTTGTTTTGCCGTAATACACGCATTCAAAAGGTCGCCTGTCGTAGAAAGATATCCCAAGCGCAACCCCGGGGCCGTGATTTTGGAAAACGATCCCAACGTCACCGCACAACCAGTAAAAAATGATCGCAACGGCGGCATCGGCTCTCCTTTATACCGCAAGTCACCGTACGGATCATCTTCGACAAGTACGAGATCATAACGGCTCAGTAATTCTCCCGTCCTGCGCCGTTTTTCCAAACTATGCGTTATACCTGACGGATTCTGAAAATTGGGCACAGTATAGAACATCTTTACACGGTTGGTTTCAAGAACCTCTTCCAATGCCGCAAGATTCGGACCGTCATCGTCCAATGGAATGGTCACAAATCGCGCCTCAAACAATGAAAAGCTCTGTATTGCTCCCAGGTATCCTGGGCGCTCCAGCAAAACGATATCACCGGCATCGATAAGCGTCTTGCCAAGCAAATCAAGGGCTTGTTGCGATCCCGTGGTAATGAGGATCTCATTGGCTGGGATGGGAAGGCCTCGGGTCTTGTGCAATCGCTCAGCAATAAAGCCGCGTAATTCAGGACACCCCTCCGTCGTGGAATACTGGAGAGCTTTGGGGCCTTCCTCGTTGAGACATGCTTGCGCGGCAAGAGAAAATGCCGCTGTCGGGAAAGAATTTGGACTGGGCAGTCCTCCGGCAAATGAAATAATTTCCGGATCGGCCGTAACTTTGAGTATCTCGCGAATAAAGGATCTGTGGACCGAACACATACGATGAGCCAGAGACATGCGTTGCTCCTTTGTATAATAACAGTTGCCTTTGGCAACTACTTTTCGCCGAAAACACAGCGAAAAGCAAATCCTTTTGTGTCCGTCCCTATTTTTTCTGATGTCTTCGGCTGGAATTTTTATGACTGTTCGTCTACAGTCAAGTGCCTGGCAACGTGCAACCAAGAAAAGGACGTTATGAACATCATGGAAGAACAAGAAATTAATGCCCGCGAGTTTCTTATTAAAAATGCTCTGCTTCTGGCAGTGAAAATTCACGAGAAACTCGAGTCTCCTGAAGATGTTACATCGGAAGATTTACGGCATTTGTCTGAGGCACTTTTGAATGTCAATGATCTGCTCGCCTCGTTTGATCCAATGGACGAATTTTACGACGACGAATTTTACGACGAAAAAGCCAACTAAGCGCCCGGCTGCCATGTTGCGATTAATATTTTTTCTCCTTTGCGCTCCCTTTATTACATTGGGAGTCGCCGTGACGTGCCTTATGCTCCGACCTTCCGGGAAACAGAGTTTCCTCCGGAAAGTGGAGACCGCGTGGGGCAAGATGCTTATTGCCGCTGCCGGATGTCGCATAGAATGCGATTTAAGTGCCTTGGATCCCAATGTAAATTATGTTTTTTTGGCAAATCATCAAAGTAATCTCGACATTCCGGCGTTTTTTTCCATTCTTGGAGACTACGATTTCAGGTTTCTCGCGAAAGACAGCCTGTTTCGCATTCCCTTGTTTGGTCACGCCATGCGCCACAACGGCCATATTGAAGTGTTTCGTGAAGATGGAGCCAAGGCCATGCAAGCCTTGCGTGACGCCGTCAAGATCGCCAAAGACGACAAAAGTATTCTCGTTTTTCCCGAAGGGACGCGAAGCCCAGACCCGAATCAGCTGTTGCCGTTCAAAGCTGGAGGTATGCTCATCGCGTACCGGGCCGGCCTGCCCGTTGCCCCACTTGTTATAGCGGGAACAGCAGCCATTATGCCCAAAGGGACCCTGCGCCTTAACCCCGGCGTCATCCGGGTGCGGGCTCTCCCGCCGCTTGATCCCACGAAAATTCGTAGTAAAACCGATCGGGCCACGTTTGAACGCGATCTCTACACGACAATGAACGACGCCTACCAGGAGCTCCATACATGGAAGGAAAAGACGACGCAGTAACCCTGTATCCGCTGGGCGGACTCGGCGAGATCGGGCTGAACTGCATGGCCCTGGTAAGCGGGGATTCCATGATCCTTGTTGACTGTGGCCTTATGTTTCCCGAAGATTATCTTTTCGGAATAGATATTGTTATTCCTCGATTCGACTTCATCCTTGGGATGAAAGACAAACTGAAAGGAATTGTTATTACGCATGGGCACGAGGACCATATTGGTGCTCTTCCCTGGCTTCTCCCATACGTGGACGCTCCCATTTACTCTTCCAAGTTCACGCTTGCACTCATTGCCAAGAAACTCACCGAGCATAACTTGATGGATTACGTCGATTTACGCCCGGTTGAAAAAAATGACCGCATCACACTTGGTAATTTTGCAATAAATTTCTTTGAAGTTTGTCACTCAATTATTCACGGGTTTGGTTTGGGTATTGAAACCCCTGCCGGCCGTATCGTGCACACCGGGGATTTCAAGATCGATCAAAATCCCTTGGACAACCACCGTACAGACATTGATGCGTTCAAGACTTTTTCCGAAGATGGCGCCCTGCTCCTGCTTTCCGATTCGACGAATGTCGAACGTGAAGGGTTTGCACTGACAGAACGCGAAATCAAGCATGCTCTCTCGAATATTTTCAAAAAATCCACCGGCCGCATCCTGGTCACGCTGTTTTCCAGCCATATTCAACGGATGCAGGAAGTATTCGATCTGGCACATGCCCATGGCAGACGTGTCGCAGTTTCAGGCAAAAGTTTGTATTCCAACATTGAGATCGCGAAAGAACTTGGAGACCTGGTCATTCCAGCCGGAACGGAATGTTCTCTGGAAGAGATTTCCGAACTTTCCGACGACAAGTGTGTCATCCTCCTGACCGGCTCACAAGGTGAACCATTGTCTGCACTGAACCGGTTGGCCATGGGAGAACATCGTCAGCTCAAGGTACATAAAGGCGATACTGTCATTATGTCCTCCCGCTTCATTCCAGGCAATGTGCGGGCCATTACCAAGCTCATCAATCGCCTCTATAAACTTGGCGCCGAAGTGCTTTACGAAAAAGTACAAGCTATTCATGCATCGGGTCATGCACATCGCGAAGAGCTGCGTATCATGTTGAACTCGGTGAAGCCCAAATTTTTCATCCCGGTACATGGTGAATACCGTCACCTTGTCAAACACTGTCGATTAGCCCAAGAATGTGGTGTTGCTCCGGAACGCGCCCTGCTTCTGGAAGACGGTGATCCTGTGACGTTCTACCCCAAAGGGATTCGCCTCGAAGACAAGATTCCCGTGGAAAATATCTATGTCGATGGCAAGGGCGTCGGTGATGTAGGGCAGACGGTCCTCAAAGAACGTCAACTTCTGGCTGGCGAAGGGCTGGTCATTGTTCTGCTTGTTATCGATGAAAAAACCGGGGAAATCACCCTTGGTCCCAAGATCCTGTCCAAAGGGTTTGTTTTTGAACAGCAGTACAGTCATGTTCTGGAAGATGCCAAATGTATCGTACTCGATATATTTGAAAACATCCCCCCAGGAGACTCGGAGAAACTCAAAGAGCGTATTCGGTCATCTCTACGACGATTCTTTCGGAAAATCCTTGCTCGCGATCCCGTCGTCGTTCCTATGGTTGTTGTGTTATAGGATTACCGCGGCTGTCAGCGGGGGGAAGAAGAGAACGTTTCTTTGGAAATGGATTCCTCTCTTCTCCCCTCCGCCGTCCCTTTTCATCTTTTCTCTCTTCCTCAAATCTTTTTGACGAAATAACGAGGTAGGCTCGACCTGACCGAAGACATACGGTATTCACGAAATAGATTGGCGAGAGTGCAGAACACTTTCCTGTATCTTGGAGAGCGGAGCATACGTCTCTCATACCTTATGCAGTGCCTCTTTCCCTCCTTCAAAACGTTTGAGGGGAAGGAAAAGGCAAGGAAAGGACGGCCAACGGCAACAGATAACGACAAGGATTATTTATGCGAGTACTTCGCGTGCAATACCAAGGTAAAAATTTTTATGCAGCACTTATCAAAGATCAAGTCATGTGCCTGGATAAAACACTTGGCCTCGATCAGCCCATTGCCCTGACGGACATCATTCCACTCCCGACAGTCACCCCGACAAAAGTTGTCTGCGCTGCCGTCAATTATCGACCGCATGCCGAGGAGATCGGATGGGCCATCCCGGATGAACCGGTTATCTTCTTCAAGCCGCCGACGGCTGTCATCGGCACCGGCCACTCCATCATTCTTCCCCAAAACAGCGCTCGTGTGGATTATGAAGGCGAACTTGCCGTCATTATCGGAAAAACATGTCGCTATGTTGCCCCGCAAGATGTTCCTTCCTATATCTTCGGCTACGCCTGCGCCAACGATGTCACGGCGCGTGACTTCCAGAAAAAAGACGGCTTGTTTGGTCGTGCCAAAGGATTTGATACCTTTTGTCCCATTGGACCATGGATTGAGACGGAAGTGGACGATGTCAACAATCTTCGGTTGACGACGTCGGTGAATGGCGAGGTTAAGCAGGAAGGAAATACGTCGGATATGATTTTCGACCCCTTTACGCTGGTCAGCTTCATTTCCACTGTCATGACGCTCAATCCGGGCGATGCGATTTTGACCGGAACGCCTAGTGGAATAGGTCCACTGACCCCTGGAGATGAAGTCCACGTGGAAATTGAAGGTGTCGGCCTGTTGAGCAATTCGGTTGTTCTCGAAGAAGACGCCCTCGCATCCACCACTCCCGTACAGTAAACAGATTATAAAAAATTTCCGGTATCAGAAGGCGGAAACACAGGGTTTCCTGCCTTCTGGTGATTTCCGGTGAGAGATGGTTGATTGTCTGGCTAACACTTTTACGCTAGCCTATTACCATGGTATGCGACATCAAACAATTTTTCGATACAAACCGCACATTGTTCATCTGGGCGATTTTTTTCGGACTGTTATGGCTTATTATCTCCAAGGGCCTTTTCGGGCTCGTTTTCATCACATTTATCTTGGGATATGTTTTCAATGGCCTCATTGAGTGGCTTTGTGCACGTTCCACAATCCCACGCCGCGCTTGGACGATTCTCATCTATCTTGTTTTCATAACCCTTGTACTGTTGCTTATCTCCATGGTCGCACCAGTGCTTGTGTCCGAAGGCAAAATGTTCTTCTCGCAGCTCCCCAAGGCTATTGAAAATATAGATCATTTCCTGGAAGCCCAGGCGAACCATCAACCAATGCTCGCCCCACTCATCGTAGCGTTACAAAAAATCATCTCTTTGGAGACCATTCCGGGCGTCGATAGTGAGCAACTCGTACGCTTTGCCGTCGTCTCCATCAATCAGATCACGGTCCATATTTCGTACTTTCTCATGGGAACGTTGTTCTCTTTCCTTATATTGCTCGATTATCCGAGATTACGCGCTCAAGCTATGAATCTCCGCCAGACGAGGCTGCGCCATTTTTATCGACACACCGCTGGAAGTATCATTCAGTGCGCGTTGTTTGTTGGCGAAGCATTCAAAGCACAAACCATGATTTCCTGCGCAAACACAATGCTGACCGCCCTCGGCATGTGGGGCCTCGGTATTCACCCGATATCATTGCTGAGTACTATCGTCTTTATAGCGGGCCTCATTCCTGTGCTTGGTATGTTTATTTCCACCATTCCCATCATGCTCATCGCCTTCAATATCGGGGGCCTCAATCTCGCGCTGCTGTCATTGGTCATGGTCATTTTTGTCCATCTCTTTGAGACCTATGTGCTCAACCCCCGCATTTTTTCAGCCGTCTTTAAAATCAGCCCTGTACTGACCTTATTCATTCTCTATATCGCCCACACGTTTTTTGGATTGTGGGGCATGATTCTAGGTGTCCCCATCACCGTGTTTGTCTTTAAGCATTTGATTCAGCGGCAAGCTTCGGCGTATCCAAGAGAAGAGAAAAAAACGATCACCTGAAAGCATAATAAAGGAGCGCCTCAAGAATCTTGAACCTATCAAGGATATTCTTGGACGCTCCAAATCAATAAGATAAGCTGCATTAGCTTTTTTCTCCCAGGTTCTCCTCTACTTACGTACTCAACGCTAAGTTTTTTTTGTTTGCTCGACATGTTGCCCTCAAGGGATTTACTCCATACGAATATATCTGTCAGGTCTGGACAAAAGAACCGGATCGCTTCAAGACAAATCCGAACGAGTACATCGTGGGACTAAATATCTAGTTTATTCTTTTCAAAATACGACGAGATTCAGCATGTGAGATGGAAGGCCAAAAGAGATGAAGAGAAACACTACTTCTTTCTAAATTACTCAGCTCAATAACAAAAGGCGACCCCAAGAGGCCGCCTTTTGTTATTGAGACTTCAACAATCCTGCAAAACTATAATACTCTGAATTTCAACACTTCGTTCGATTCAGGTTGAATGACGTGGACACCGCAGGCGATGCAGGGGTCGAAGGCGTGAACCGTGCGCAGAATTTCTACGGGGCGCTTGGGATCGGCGATCGGGGTGCCGATCAGAGCTTCTTCGACCGGTCCGAGCTTGCCTTCGGCACACCGAGGACCGAGGTTCCAGGTGGACGGAACCACGAGCTGGAAGTTTTCGATCTTTTTGTCTTTAATCTTAATCCAGTGCGACAAGGCACCACGCGGCGCTTCTTCAAAACCGACGCCTTCGGCTTCATCCGGCATTTCCCAATCCGTGTACAGATCGTTATTGCCCGATTTGACGTTATCACTCAGCGTTTTGACCCAGTCTCCCATTTTACCGGCGATGACGGCCGTTTCAATACCGCGGGCAGCGGTGCGGCCCAGGGTGGAGAACAGGTGTTCAGGCTTGATGGACAGTTTTTCCAATATCATGTCCACCGTTGCCTTGGTCTCAGGCTGAGCTTTGGCGTACGCGATGAGCGTCCGAGCCAAAGGACCGACTTCCATGGGCTCGCCTTTGTATCGAGGAGCCTTCATCCAGGAGTAGCGTTCCTTGTCACCCAGGCTGGTGTACTCAGGATCAGTGACACCATCCATGGGGTACAGGGCGGCATCGCCTTTGTACCAGCTATGCTTGACGTGTTCTTTAATTTCTTTCTGGTCGAATGCATCCACCTTGGAGAGGTCACGATTCATGACGACCCCAGCCGGGTACAATCCGTTGGGACGATCTTTCGCATTGCTGGCAAACTCACCAAAGCTGAGGAAGTTCGTCGTACCACCGATGCTTCCCCAATCTTTGTAGTATTCGGCCACGGCAAGCAGATCGGGAATGTAGACTTCATCGACAAACTGCTTGGTTTCTTTCCACAACGATACGAATTCGGCCAAGCGATCGGGTTTCAGGCTGTCGTAACAGGTGGCGCCACCGACAACCGTAAACTGAGTATGCGGATTCTTCGCACCGAAAACGGCCATGGCTCGAGCTGCCTTGACTTGGAGGTGCAACGCTTCAAGGTAGTGAGCCGTCGCAATCAAGCTGACTTCGGGGGGCAAGTAATAGGCATCATGTCCGCCCAGGAAGAAAGCGTTGGTAAAAATACCAAGCTGTCCCGATTCGACGAACTTATTCAACTTGTCCTGAACCGCCTTGAGATCGGCGGCCGTGGTCTTCCGCGGAGAAATCGTGGAAGCGATTTTGGCTGCTTTGCTCGGGTCGGCCTTGAGGCCAGCCGTCACATCGACCCAGTCCAGGGCATGAAGGTGATAGAAATGGACAATGTGGTCATGCAGATATTGCGAACCGAGCACAAGATTCCGCACGAGTTCGGCGTTTGCCGGAATATCAACGCCAACAGCATTATCGACACAGCGCGTTGAAGCCAGTGCGTGGACGTATGTACACACACCGCAGGAACGTTGGGTAAAATGCTGGGCATCACGGGGATCACGGCCTTTCAGGATAATTTCCAGACCGCGAAACAGTTGGGAAGAGCTGCGGGCATCTTTAATTTTGCCGTCTGCGACCTCGACTTCAATGCGCAGGTGGCCTTCAATGCGCGTGATCGGGTCGACGACAATGGGACCGCTAAAATTCGATTTAGGCGTCATGGCTGGATCTTTGGCCATATCTCAAAACCTCCGATTGGGCGTCTTTCGCGTTGATGGTGGTCCTTAGAACTGCTCGTAGAACGGGCTCATGGAATCCCAAAACTGGGGTTCGCTGCAGCCGATGCAGGGGTGTCCCGCTTCAACAGGCCAGTTGGTCTGATTAAATTTGACCTTGGGGCAGTTGTTGAAAGTCAATGGGCCCTTGCATCCGAGTTCATAGAGACACCAGCCTTTCTTGGCTTCTTCCGAGCCAAACGAAGGCGCGAATTCCCCGTTATCGAAATGCTTGAGACGGGGGCAATTGTCATGAACGGTTTCACCGTAAAACATCGTGGGGCGACCGTTATCATCAAGTTCGGGCATTCCCTTCGTCAGCAAATGCACCACGGTACCGACGAAATTGATGGGATTGGGCGGACAACCGGCAATACAGATGGTTTGAATTCCAGTTGCCTTGGATACAGGAACAGCCTTAGACGGATTGGGTGCAGCCGCCTGCACACCACCGAAGCTCGAACACTGACCGATGCTGATAACGCCTTTGGCTTTGGGACAGATTTCTTTGACAAGCTCAAGCATGGGCTTGCCGGCCACCATTCCCCAGTTCCCCTGGTCAATGGTCGGCACCGCGCCTTCCACCACACAGTAAAAACCTTCTTTAGAATTCACGGCTTCATGCAGTGCTTCTTCCGCAGCTTCGCCAGCCGCGGCCATGAGCGTTTCATGATAATCCAAAGAAATCGTGTCGAGGATAAGTTCGTCAATGTACGGTTTTACCGTACGCAAAACGGCTTCGGAACAGCCTGTACATTCAGCACAATGCAAATACACAACGGACGGACGCCGTTTTGCCGTCAACGCATGGGCAACGTCCACGGCAAATGCCGGGCCCATCCCCATAGTGACAGCCACAGTGGTACAGAATTTCATGAAATCACGGCGCGATACGCCTCGTTGTTCGAGCCGTTTTTCCGCATCGTCCTTACCAAGACCGATCGAGAATCGCATAACGCACCTCCATGCGTAGTGGTCGAGCCCGCCGCATACATCTTCGGGCTACACGTCGCCTCTTCCAGATTTGTTGCCCGAAACGAACAATGGATGAGATATACTCTCTGCCCCCCGGCTCCATTGTCGCTCGCGCAACAAAAAAGAAACAATTTCATTAGGGTATGCCCCTTGTGCTCCTGCGAAGTCAAATCGATAAACACAATGAGGCCCCAGTCTACATATAGACAAAACAAATAACACAATAATCGTCCGCGAGTATCTCCTCTCATAATAGTCAATAATAAAAAATACGTGATCATCTCCCTCTCCTGCCAGTTTATGACTGGTCAAATGACCAATACCTTCCGTCCAGCACAGGGAGCAATGCCACATTTTACAGAAATTTTTTTTTGTTAATATCAAATTAACATTTCATATACATGAAAATGAAGAGAAAAGACAAGATGAAAAGCGTACAATCCAGTTCTGCTGCTATGAGATTCCCCCCAATGATTCTCATCACCACTCCAATCAACTTTCATCTTGTATTTTTTGGTATTCCCAGGGCATAACCAGTGAAGAGACGGCAATGCGTGGTCCGTCTCACGATCTATTCAATTCACAATGAGGGGGATGACATGGACGAGCGGAACAAAATACATCACGCCACGCTTATCATCATTATTATTGCCGCGGTAGCAGCAACTGGGGGATTATTGTTCGGCTTTGATACCGGCGTCATCTCCGGAGCTTTGCTGTTCATCAAAAAAGATTTTGCTTTAAGCAATCTCTACCAAGAATTGGTGGTGAGCGCTGTGCTTGTGGGTTGCATTATCGGCGCAGCCTCCAGCGGGAAAATCGTCGACCGATTCGGACGTCGTAACGTCATCATTGTGACGGCCATTATTTTCGGCCTGGGTTCTCTCTGGACCGGGTTTGCGGCGGACGCGGTACATCTTGTGCTCGGCCGCATCGTTGTCGGCCTTGGCATTGGAGTTGCGTCGTTTGCCGTACCGCTGTATTTAAGTGAAATATCCCCGCAAGAAATCCGTGGAGCGCTCGTCTCGCTCAACCAGCTCATGATCACCATAGGAATTGTGGTCTCGTATCTCATCGACCATTATTTTGCCACATGGGATGGCGGCTGGCGGTATATGTTTCTGGCCGGTCTTTTTCCTGCGCTCGTCCTCGGTATCGGCATGCTCTTTTTACCACGTACTCCCCGTTGGTTGGCAAGCAAGCAGTACGAAAGCGAGGCTCAACGCGTACTCGGACGTATTGATCCTCATCATGCCGAGGAAGAATATCGACGTATCAAACGATCTCTGAAGGTTGAAAAAAGCGGATCTTTTTCCGATCTGTTCGCCCCGGCAGTGCGTCCGGCATTGTTGATCGGCGTTGGCATTATGGTCGTCCAGCAAGCCACAGGTATCAACACGGTTATTTATTACGCCCCGACAATCTTCGAAATGGCCGGTTTCGAATCTGCCCGAGCGGCAATTTCAGCAACAGTCGGCGTCGGAGTGGTCAATGTGCTTATGACGATTGTCGCCATTCGACTCGTCGACATGTGGGGAAGAAAACCTCTCCTCTACTTAGGACTTTCCGGAATGGTCCTCAGCCTGGCCGTACTCGGGGGAGCGTTTGCTTTAACCGATATATTGGGTGCATCGCTCAAGTGGTACGCACTTGGGAGCCTCTTCGTGTATATCGCTTCGTTTGCCGTATCATTAGGACCTATTGCCTGGCTTATGATTTCGGAAGTCTATCCACTCCAAATCCGTGGCATTGGCATGAGCGTGGCTACCCTTGCCAACTGGCTCTTCAATTTTATTATTGCTTTGACATTCCTTTCCATCATCGATGTATTAGGACGTCCCGGTGCGTTTTGGTTATATGCAACGATTGGCATTTTCGGAATATGGTTCACTTGGAAGTATATCCCCGAAACCAAAGGGGTGCCTCTTGAGCAGATTGAAAAAAACCTCTATGCCGGAAAGCCAGCGCGCGAACTTGGTCGTTGATAAGCGACTCCTCTCTCACCACTTCAGCGGCCGGCCCCCCGGCCGCTTTGTTTTGTACCTCTCGGATGTACTATGAAAATCAGTTTTGATCTCACCCAGGGTTCCGTCGGCCCTCTTATTCGTCAAGTCGCCATTCCGGCCAGTATCGGCTTTTTCTTCAACACCATGTTCAACGTGGTCGACACATACTGGGGAGGACAACTTTCCACCCAATCCCTTGCGGCGCTTTCCTTATCATTTCCGGTATATTTCATCATCATCGCCGTCGCGCAGGGCATGGCTGTCGGTGCGACAGCATTGATTGGGGCAGCCTTAGGGAAAAACGATCCCTCACAAGCACGTTTGTACTTTCTTCAGGCCGTGATGTTTTCTGCTCTTCTCGGCATAGGGCTGACATTTTTGGGATTGATTGTTGCCCCGAGTCTATTCGGAATTCTTGGTGCCACCGGAGAGTATTTGGACATTTGTCTCGACTATATGAATGTCATCTTCTTCGGCGCTGTGTTCTTTGTGCTCAATTTCGTTGTCAATTCACTCCTCAACGCCCGCGGCGACACCAGACCATTTCGGAACTTCCTCATTGTCGGTTCCATACTCAATATCGGGCTTGACCCCTGGTTTATTTATGGAGGGTTCGGATTGCCGGCCATGGGTATTGCCGGTATTGCGCTGGCGACGATCCTTATTCAGGCGTTAGGCCTTCTATATCTCGTCAAGAAGTGCTTCGATAGCGGCTTGCTCGAACATATTCATCTCAAGCGGTTATTGCCCAAACCAGCGATCATTACTGAAATCGCCTACCAGGGATTGCCGGCAAGCTGTAATTTCGCCACCATTGGCATCGGAATTTTTGTTATCACCTACTTTTTTTCCCTTTTCGGCAAAGCTCCGGTTGCTGCCTATGGTGTCGCGACTCGCATTGAACAAATTATCCTTCTTCCATCCATTGGACTTAATATTGCGACGTTATCCATTGTTGCCCAAAACTGTGGCGCCGGTCGCTATGATCGTATTCATGAAACACTGAATACCGCATTGCGATACGGTTTTGTTATTATGGCTTTGGGTACAGCCATAGTCTTTTTCTTCGCCAATCCCCTCGTCACACTGTTTACCGACGATCCGGCAGTCATCGACATAGGCACAGACTATTTGCGCGTCATGGCATTTCTTCTCTATGCCTATGTCGTCTTGTTTGTTCACGTAGCGGCATTACAAGGCATGAAGCTCCCCATGTTCGCCATTTATATCGGCCTGTTCCGCCAGCTTCTTGCCCCGGCCGCCCTCTTTTCGCTTTTTGCCGTCGCCTTGGACTTTCGACTTCCTGGCATCTGGTGGAGCGTATTCGTCATCAATTGGCTGTCGGCGGGCATCTCCTTCTTTTACGCTCGCCGAGTCCTGAACGCGCAACGCGGATGCACCGAAAAAAAGCAATAGCGATTTGAAGGACGGAGAGAATACCAACGTTTCATCCGCCCCGTAAGAGCGCAAAGCGAGTCGTCATCGGCCCCCTCTAGGGGCCCCGCTATCGTTCGACGTGGAGTTTTTTCAGCCGAGAATCAAAGGTTGAACGATTAAGCCCGGCTTCTTTAGCAGCGCTTGTCACGTTCCATTTGTGTTTTTCCAAAAGATAAATCGCATATTCACGTTCCACATCTTCCCATGAACGCCCTTCGAATGGATCTTCAGTCACTTCGCTCATCTCGGAGGAAGACGTCAATGTCGGCGCGGCTCCGGCAAGAGGAGCCATCGTCGGTCGTGGAGAGTTCGGCGCTTCATTGCGATATTGCGGAGGCAAATGCGATGGTCTGATAATGGAACTCCCCACAGTTGCTAAAAGAAACTTCACGAAGTTCTCCATCTCACGGACATTCCCCTTCCACGGATAACAGGAAAGGAGTTCAAGCGTTTCCGGAGCAAATTCACGGCATTCATTATCGACATGCTTTCCATCACGCTTCAAAAAATAATTCAGAAGAAGCGGAATATCTTCAGTACGATCACGTAACGGCGGCATATGGAGGGGCAGCACATTCAGTCGATAAAACAAATCCTCTCGGAACTCGCCCGAGTCGATCGCTTGCGCTAGATCCTTGTTCGTGGCTGAAACTAAACGAACGTCGATGGTCTTAGCTTTGGCTCCGCCCAACGGTTTGATTTCGTTATTCTGAATAACGCGAAGAATGCGCGCCTGGAGGCTCACCGGCATATCACCGATTTCATCGAGAAAAATCGTTCCACCATCCGCTGCTTCAAAGAGACCGACTTTGTCTTTATCCGCCCCGGTAAACGCACCTTTTTTATAACCGAACAATTCACTTTCGAGTAATGTCTCAGGAATGGCCGAACAATTCTGGACAAAAAACGGCTTATCGGCACGCCGACTGCGTCGATGAATTTCCTGGGCAATGAGATCCTTTCCTGTACCGGATTCTCCAGTGATCAACACTGGAAAATCGGTCTTGGCATAGTCGCGAGCGGTTTTGAGCACTGAAAGCAAAACCTTGCTCTGGCCGATAATAGGCGAGTGGCCTCGGAGTTCATTAAGTGTTTTTTTCAGCCCACGGTTTTCTTCTATGGTATCAGAATAAGAAATGGAATTTGATAACGCCATGGAAGCTATCGTGACAAGACTTGTGAGCAGATTGAGATAATCCTTATCAAGATTAAGACGACTGCCTCGAGCACTCGTATCGATAATTTCAAGCACGCCATAGACTTGACCATTCTTCAGGATCAAGGGGAAACCAAGTATAAGTGTACTTTTTTCATCAAGATCGGCTTCAAGTTCTTTGAAGTGACGCTGATCTTTTCCAGCTTCGGCAATCGCCATTTTTCCATTTTCAACGATCCATTTCACAAGACTCGGTCGATTGGCATCAATGGAGACGCCAAGAATCTGGTCATGCTGACTGCCTACAGCTTCCACACAAACAAAAGCATCGCCCTGCTTCATCCACAACGAGCCTCGATCGACATTCTGCAGACCAAGCAAGGTTTCCAGGAATCGCCGTTGCAACCGCCCGGGGTCTATTTCCTCAAAAAGTGCTTTAAAAAAATCGAGATCCATTGTGCTCTTCATTTCTGCCCCGTGGTTATACTCCGTTGGTATCAAAATGAATTTGCCACTGCCTGACCCCGGTGTAAAGAGTTCAACAGTCGGCTCTACTTTTTTGATATGTTTTTTACAAACCAAGAAGCAAAGACGAAAAGTATTGCTTGTGACCTTCCTCTCAGAGTACGATTGCATACCACATTCGCACCCAAACAAAGGAGACGGACGTTGAAACGACTTGCCTGTATCATGATAAGTCTGATGTTCTTGGCCATCAGTTGCAGTTCATCCGGCCCCTGGTTGTACCATATTACTCCAGAAGATGTGGCCAGTGAACCGACTGTCTACGCCAAGGTCATCACTCCACCCAATCCTGAATTGCTTGGGTTCTGGCGTCGAGATCCACCGACACAATTCAACAAGCCACATACTTTCGACTACTGGCTTATCAAGAAAGGCGACAAGTACGCCGTATATTACTATTGGAAAGACCCCAAGCATGGACGGACCTATGATGGATGGGCTCCGTTTGTCATCAATGGAGACACCATGCGCAGCACAGTCGATGCGTCTAAGTTTTTTTATAAAGACGGCAAAGTGTGGCACAACTGGGCAGGCCGAGAATTTGACTCGCCTATGCGCCTCATTACCAAGTAACCCTTGGAGTACAGCCGATTTCTCCAGAGGATATCGGCTGTACATATCTTTTCTTTTCATCTCTCCAGCACGGACTCTTTTTCGTGCGAATTGCCCTCATGATGAGCTAACTGCTTCTTTAGCAAATAAAAATCTCCTTTTTCTCCTTCGTGTTCGTCTTAAATGTAACCGTCGTTTCTTCCAAAACGATAGACTATCCAGCGATGACGTTTGTTCTCCTTTGGAGAGGATTTCCAACGGTCCCGATTGTCATCCTCGGTTGTGTTCACCATGGATTCAGGCGTCGCAACCGATACCTTACGGATTGGGCAAACCGCTTTGCCTGACGTCTCGCAGACCGGGTGCCACAGGATGGGCCCCCGGCTTCGAGACGCGGCCTGGGCAGGATGGAATGAATTTCTCTAAGCACAAGATCGAGGAGCAGACCGAGGCCGAACTGGACCGTCAGGCGGTTGCAGCAGTTTTAGCAGGGAATGTTCACCGATTCGAAGAGTTGGTTCGTCGACATAGCGGGTTGGTGGATTCCATTGTAAGCCGTAAGGTTCCGACGGACAAAGTACCGGATGTCGCACAAGATGCGTTTATCCGAGCCTTCAATGCGTTAGGGGGATTTCAAGAATCCGGCTGTTTTCCCGCTTGGCTTCGCACGATAGCGGTGCGCACATGTCTCGACTTCTGGCGTAAGGAGTATGCCCGTCACGAAACACCGTTTGCAACACTCGATACAGGACGTGGAGATTGGCTCGATTGCCTGATGCATGAAGAGTCGCTCAACAACCATGACCGACAGGAAGCCATCGACGACTCGCGAGAACTATTGCAATATGGGTTGAGTCGTTTATCGGCTGAGGACAGAATGGTAGTAACGTTGGTTCATTTGGAAGAATATTCCGTTTCAGAAGCGGCAAAAATGCTGGATATGAGTTCAGTAGCCGTAAAAGTACGGGCCCATCGTGCCCGAAAGAAACTTCGCACCATTATGCAGGACGCTTTGGTGGAGGACGTACAATGAACGAAAAGGAATTCGCTCAATTGGAAAAGATGTTGCGCACCGCGCACAATACAACAGCTCCTTCGGGCCGTCTCAATGCGGATTGGCGACGAGGAGTTATGGCCCAAATCCATACCGAAGCCGCTGTCATGGCAGCCCAGAGAACACCGTCGCTGTTACAATCGCTGGCTTCATTTTGGCCAGCAGCTTGGGGAATGGCGGCAAGTGCAACTGGTATTGCGATCTGGATCTCCATGCAGTCGGCTGCAGCCGAAAGAGCCTTACTCGCAGCTCATTATCTGGAGTCTTACATCATAACATTTCCAATTTAAGGAGTCCGATATGTCCGTATATCTGATAGTCTCTATTTTTTAAAGGAGTCAATCCATGCGCACATGGAAAGCCTGGTTTGTCGTTGCACTCGTTTTCTTCTCCGGGCTCGGTATCGGTGTAGTGGGGAGTCAATATCACTTCTACCTGATGCACGCTCGAATGGATGCCCAGATGAAGGCGGGAGTACCTCCATTCTTTTCCCGACTTGCCGATCATCTCGGGCTGACTCAAGAACAAGAAGAGAAAGCCAAGGCTGTTTTTGTTCAGTCACGCCCTCAATTCCAGAAGGCTCTCCAGCAATGCAAGCCGGCGATGGATAACGTTTTTGAAGAAACAGTCAATAAGTTCAAGCCAGACTTGAACCCGTCTCAACAGGCAGAATTGGACCGCATCATCGCAGTGATTCATTCTATAAAGGAACTCGACCCAAAAGAATTGGATCGCCAAGTCTTTGGAGACCCAGAGTAGGGGACGAAATTTTCTTTCACAAGAATCAAGGGAAAGGTCATGAAGAAACATACAGGCAGCCTGTCAACTCCAGTGAAAATTGAAATTGAGACGTGGCCGGGAGTGTATACAAGACTTGATCACGACGGACATACTCAAAGGCATAGCATTGATACGTTCCGCGATCTTGTCCGAACACTTCCTCAAAAGAACAGAACCATTCTGAATACGTTGAATGTGATCTCTCGCGGCTGACGCTACCGTTGACCGGTTCGCTGCCTGTATCGAAGAAGTGCTCCATGGGAAGACTACACACGCACTATCATCACGCTTTACCCCATAATATGGAAGACATGATCTTCTCTCTTGTCGTCAATGGGAAAAGAAAAATGTGCTTTATTTCATTCGATGAAGCATATTCTGGGGCAACTCACACAGCGACATTATATAACGAAACAACGATTGAATGCGTTGTTTCTGTGCACGATAAAGAACTTGGTAGCATGGAACGATATTCACTCTGTACGTTGAAACTGATTCAGGAAGACCTGTATCGGTTTTCTCCCAGAAAGCAGGCTCGTTCAACGTACAGAGCAGCGTAAAATCACATGCCCCCCAAGAGCATGGCGGCTGTCGTAGACGACACGCGACAAACATGCGCGCAAACCGCCATTTAAAAAGGCCCCTAAGGGGGCCTTTTTAAATGGCGTAGTAATCTTACTCGGAAATTGGTTTGAAGCTGACGACAAACCAGGGCGGAGAAACCGAACCGGAAACGGCGACAGCGGCGGAACCGGATGGACCGCGATGTGTAAACCCAAGAACATCCGCATCCCCCGCATCGAGAACACGTTTTAAAGCTTCTTCCACAACAGCATTCGCAAGTGCATCCTTCGATGCGATGCCATGCATGTCACTCACTGTGGCGATCCCTGCAGCATCGCGATAATACAGTACGGCGGCTTTGGCTTTGCTATTGACGGTATCAATTTCCTTTTGCAATGCCGTATCGGACGCGGCCACCGCAAGCCCGTCGGGCAGCACTAACACACTCGTCAACCCATCCAACATAGTCGAAGCAGCAAGGACTTTACGACTAATTTGGTCAAGCGTTACATCACGAGAAACAACCCCAAGAGTGGCATCGCCATCAAACATAGGCGCCGAAACCGTTACCATCATACCTGCGCCGGCCAGATCGAGATACGGCCGCTCCCACCGGGGTTTTCGGTTTGCAAAGTCGGCAACTGTATAAAAATGTTTTTCCGTCGGTTTAGAATTCGCGACAGCATCTTTAAGCGGTAAGCGCGGATAAATGAGAAAGGCTTCATTCACAGTGGTCAGATAGACCCAGGAATAGCCAAAGGTTTTATACGCAGCCTGAAACGACGGCCAAATATGGACAAAGGTTTCCAGGTCGCGAAAAACATCGTCGGAAAAGACTCCATTCGTATAGGCAAGAAGCGATGGAGCTGGCGCCTGAAAGGCCATAGGACCAAACTTTTGACCGGGCAAGGCAAACAACGTGACGTCGTCTTGCTGTTCGAAACGCTTTTTCCAGAGAACTTTTTTGCCCGCATCGGGAACGGGTGTTTCAGCGCGTAATTTGACGAATTCCTGTCCTAAAGCTTCCACGCTACGTTCGCATAATCCAAGGCCGAGTTCGATATTATCGGCAGTTTGTAGACTCACAATGCGGACCAGAGCCAGGGCTTCCTGACTTTTTCCTTCATCAGCAGCCGTAACAGGTCCAGTGCAGACCAAGCTCAACACCATCAGACACATCGAACACCACAAGCAACGCAACTTCATGCCGTATTCCTCCTCATAGACCAATTATGGGAATATGTTCTTAAACCATTCCTCCACGAAAGCAAAATGGGGACAGGCAAATTATGTTGACGCCATATGAACCTGTCGGTAATTGTTGCATACAATATCGAACGTTAACAGCGAGGCGCTCATGCCACGTGCACCACGACTTCTTCTCCAGGACAGACCAAGCGTCTATCATGTTATGTCCCGTACTGCTTTGGATGGATTTCCATTTGGCGATGGAGAGAAAGAGATATTACTCTCTGTTATTCGACGTTTCTCCAAAATCTACTTTTGTGACATCATCGGTTTTGCTCTGATGGGCAATCACTTCCATCTTCTTGTTCGAATGCATCCCGAAGACAGTATTGCCGAGCATGATATCCAAATGCGATTCCAACAGGTTTATGGTGATGATGCATACACCAGTCATAACCGCCTCATGGAACTTCGACGCAAATGGACAAGCTTATCGGAATTTATGCGCGAAATAAAACAGACGTTTTCACGCATCTACAATAAACGACATGCTCGTCGTGGCACACTGTGGGGAGAGCGATATAAAAGTGTTCTCGTTGAAGATGGTCATGCATTGATCAATTGTTTGGCATATATTGATCTCAATCCGGTACGCGCAGGTATTGTACGCAAGCCAGAGAACTACCGATGGAGTTCCATTGGCTATCATCTCCAAACGGGAAATCACGACCACCTGCTCAGCCTGGATTTCGGACTGGCTGACAGCGATATTGAGCCGGAAGAAAGACAACGCCTTTACAGGCAGTTTCTCTATGAAACCGGGGCGATACCATCGAACAAAGGCAAAACGCTCAACACTGATCTTATCGATCAAACCCGTCAGACCAACTTTTCATACTCACGAGCCGAACGTTTCCGCCTGCGCACACGCTGGTTCACCGATTCCGGTATTATCGGCTCCAAGTCGTTCATTCACAGCGTTGCCCAACATCTCGGCTTAGCTGGAGCAACAAAACGCTCGCCACAGAATATCTCCGGACTCGACATGTACTCGCTCAAACGACTGACGGAGTCGACGGGGTAAATGCGTCACTCTCTCTTTCCCAGCTTTCTACGCGTGACAGTATGACGATCGATTCGTCATGAGTATCTCACTACAATGGGATATCTTTTCCTTTTTTACGCCGTTGCACCATTGCTTCTGCGATAGCAACGCACTGCTACACATCTCGAAACAAGCACTCCAGCAAATGTACATGAGGAAGCTCCACGCTCTACTCGCTTGACGACCTGTAACATTGAAAACAATTACCAGGCCAACATATTTCGCCTGTCCCCTATTCTTGACGAAAAACATACCGCTTACGCCGGAAACGTCATCGTAAAGCTCGCACCACCGTCCGGAGCATTATCGAGTTCAAGTTTTGCTTCGTGGCTCTCCAGGATATTGGCGGTAATGGCTAATCCCAAGCCGGTGCCGGTATCTTTTGTCGTAAAAAACGGATCAAGGAGCTTGTCTTTGGTCTCGTTTGACAATCCAGGCCCGGTATCGTGAATACTCACCACCACATGCCCTGCTTCAACGTTTCCTGTCACCGTCAAGCTATGATCCTTATCCGGAACGCTGGCCATGGCGTCGATGGCATTGGTCACGATGTTATAGACGGCGCGGTACAGCAGGTCTTTGTCCCCTTTGATCGGTAAATGTTCGGGGTACTCACGGTGTTGCGCGATGTTCTGTTGGTGACATTTCGGTTCGAGGAACGTAAGCGCCTGGTCGAGCAAGCGACTGACATCGACATCCTCAACCCGTGGGGCTTTGGGGCGAGCGTAGTCGAGAAAGTCCGTCACGGTTTTGCTCAATCGTTTGGATTCATCAAAAATAGCCTGAAGCAACTTCTTGTTGATATCGGTAGCATCTTTGTTTTTGCTGACGAGCAGTTCAGCCGTGCTCCGAATAATACCGAGAGGGTTACGAATTTCATGCGCAATACCGGCGACCACGCGTCCCATGCTGGCGAGTCGTTCCTGTTGCTGCAATTCACGCTCAAGCTGTTCACGCTCCCGGCGACGCTCGAAAATAACGCGATCAGCCCTCTTGAGGATCATCCGCACAACGAGCGCCAGCGCCACCGAGACACCGAGCGCCGACAAAATAATAATACGCTGAAAAATAATGACGTTTTGATAGTCCTGGCTAATATCCTGCGAGAGCTCCAGAACCCCGGTGATCGGGCCGGCTTCATCCAAAGCACGCTCGGCACGTAACGGGTAATAGGTCCGCAACACCACAGTTTCCGGCTTGGCTCGAAAGTCGAAAATCGCGAGCAGATTATCGACACGACTGACAAGTTGAAAACTCGTCGTTCCTTCTTCAATCGCCTTTTCGACGGCTTCCCCTGCCATGTCCCGTCGGCCGACGAGCGCTTTATCCGTGGCATAGGAAACGTCACGATTGAATCCGTAAATACGAACTTCCATCACGTGAAAACTATGTGTTGTCGACGTGATCACCTTTTCAAGCAATTCGTATTGTTCTTTTTGCTGCAATTCCACGCCACCGTACCGAACAACGGCCGGCAACGTGAATCGAGTGAAAATCTGGTGATTCAGATTTTCCGCGAGAAGGAGAGCAAATTCCTGCTGCCGCTCCAGAATGGAGCGGCGGGTGTAATTGGCGAGAAAAATCGAGAGAACAAGGCCCGACAGCAAGATCAGGACAATCGAACTCCAGGAAACGACTTTAAGCAACCCGAACGATTCATCATCTTCTTGCGTCGGAGCCTTGGTCACAGCTTAGAACTCCTGCCGTTGTTTCTCTTCCCACAAAAAGGTCTCGACAGCGGCCTTTTCATCGGCCAGCCCTTCTTGCCCTAAATGGGCCTTCACAAGCTGGTTGAGACGCCGAACTGCCGGCTTGCTTGTCGCTGGAATATCGATCAACCAAGACAAAAAGAGCGTGGTCAGTTCCATCAAAGCAAAGAAGCGACCGGCATTGCGCAGGTCATTGCCTTCCATTTGCAGCTCCATCAGGGGCACGTTCGCTTCACTCAGTGCGATGGCACTGCACAACGATTCCGCCTGATGCAACTCGCCCAGTCTTTTTTGCTTGAGATACTCATGTGACGAAGGCGTATTATCTGGAAAATAGAGACCTTGCGGCAAATTCGGGCAGGTTAACATGATACAACCCTTGTCACGCGGCCCTTCGAGATACAACTGCAAGTGAGAGTGATGCGCCGATACGCCGTTGGCCGTCAGCGGTGTTCCGCCTTTGGCTTCGCGTCCGAGGCTTTGCGCCCACAGGTGAGAGAACCAATCACTAAACGGTTCCCAGCTCGGAATATAATTGAACATGATAAGCTGGTTGAAACCGTGGTTGAGCAACGACCAACTCCAGGTCGCCAGTTTCCAGGCCGGATGCTTGGATAACGACTGTACCGTTAGAACATCGTTAAACAACGGGCTCGAAATATCGAGTGCCCCTTCCCCGATCGCCTTATAATCGATCCCCAGAAACTCTGCCGGAACCAGACCGGCTGCCGAAAAGACGGAATATCGACCGCTCATGAACGGCGCAATCGTCACGTTCTGCAGTTGGTGCGTATTGACTTCGTCGCGCAGAAAACCAGTTTCCCCGGTGATGGCACACACATGGTCGGTCCATTTGGAGCCGAGATAATCGTGCAACCATTGAACCGCCAAAAGATATTGGCTCACGGTTTCCAGGGTGTTTCCCGAGCGGCTTACCGGAACAATAACAGTCTTTTCCGGAGGAAGTTTGGTGAAAAAGGCGTCGAGCGTGTTCACATCGACATTATCCGCCACCCACAACCATGGACCATTATGGCCCGGCCGATCCTGTTCGGTATAAAACGCTCGCCGCAGAGCTTTGGCTCCAAGAGCCGAGCCGCCAATACCAAGCAGCAACATGTGATCAAATTTGGAAAGAAACGGCTGCAGCTCTTTGAGTTTGGCAAGCAGAGTCTTCCAGTGGGGCAAATTCAGAAATGGGAGCTTGCCGCCCTCGGAACTGCATACGGCTTCGGTGAACCGGTCCACGAATTCAGGAATGCGTGCCTTGGCTTCGCCTTGGTGCATGGAAGATGGATACGCGTGGGTCCAGTCCAAAATGGTGCCGGCCATAGGATTCTCCTTGCTGACTGATCGCTGGCAAAATGCTGAGTGTCGAGGCCCGTGACGGGCCTCGTTCCTTGTCTATTGTCTCATCTTTTCCCAAGAACTTACAGCCGCGTCAATACCTCACCCACCCGATTCAGGGCATCGGTCAAAACCTCGTCTGCCACAGCGTAAGAAAAACGCACGCATCGGTCATCACCGAACGCAACGCCTGGAACGGTCGCGACTTCGGCCTGTTCCAAAATGATTTTGGCAAGATCGGCGGATCCCGTGACAGCATCGTTATAAAACGTCGACAAATCCGGGAAGAGATAGAAAGCACCATCCGGTTTCACACAGTGTACGCCAGGCCAGGCCGAAATAATCGACAACGCGAGGTCACGACGTCGCTCAAACGCCTCACGCATCACCTTCACCCCTTCAAAAGATCCGGTCAAAGCGGCCAAGGCCGCTTTCTGTGCAATCGAACAGATATTGGATGTCTGCTGGCCCTGAATTTTGTTCATGGCCTTGATTAAGTCGGGATGAGCCATACAGAACCCGACACGCCAGCCTGTCATAGCAAAGCTCTTCGCCAATCCATTGCAAATGGCAAAATGCTCAGGATACTTGGCAAACCAGGGAGACAGCGAGGCCGGTTCGGCTGGAGGATAGACAAGTTGGTCGTAAATTTCATCGGAAACAACCAAAATATTGCGCTCCACGGCCCAGGCCGCAATCGCATCGAGCTTGTCTTTTGGATACGTGCATCCCGTAGGGTTGGACGGAGAATTCAGCACCAAAATGCGGGTGCGCGGCGTCCAGTACTTATCCAGTTCTTCCGGAGAGGTGAGAAATCCGCTTTCCTGCGTTGTGGGCACAATGACGGGATCCCCCGACGCCAGAAGCACCATGTCGGGATAACTGACCCAATACGGTGCAGGAATCAGAACTTCATCTCCGGGATTGAGCAGGGCGGTAAAAATATTATAAAGCGACTGCTTGCCGCCATTCGTAATAATAATGGTTTCCGGCCCTGATTCGACCCCATAAAAGGTCTTGAAGTATCCTGCCGCAGCGTCACGTAATCCAGGAATACCCGGAACCGGAGTGTAGCGGGTGAAATTGTCGTTTATGGCGTCAATGGCCGCCTGTTTGACATGGTCGGGCGTGTTGAAATCGGGCTCGCCCACGGCCAGACTCACGATTTTTTTGCCCTGTGCCCGCAGCTCTTGTGCTTTGGCGTTCATCGCCATTGTTGCTGAAGGCTTGATCTTGGACAGTTTAAGAGAAAATTCCATGCGGCCCCGCCTTTTTGTTGTTTTATATGTTTTTCGTTAATGAAAGAGCCTCGCGGCCGCGCAAGGCATCAGGTCCAAGACATGTCTCACACCCAATGAGACGATTGAACAAGGCCGGGCGCGGACGGGATACGCGCCGCACAATGGCCGGTCTTGCCTTCGCCGTGTCCACGTATGTATACGCGTCACGGTCGAACCCGATTCTTGTAGTGGAAAATCAAGTGAAGGTAAATTGCATGTGTCAACCAGACTTCGAAAAAAACAATAAACAATCACAACCGCTTGTCCCTCTTGGCCCTACTCTGTCGGCACGTTTTTTACGACGAAGTAAACGTTTTCTTGTCGAAGTTGCGTCAGGCAACGAAACATTTTGGGTTCATACCAATAATTCCGGCAGCATGCTCGGCCTGCTGCATCCAGGACAAGAAGTCTTGCTTTCGGTCAGCTCCAACCCGAAACGGAAGTTGCCGCACACGCTGGAAATGGTCCGTCTCGGCGGTGATTCCGGATTCTGGGTTGGCGTCAATACTCTTACGCCAAACAGAATGATCAAAGCAGCGTTCTTGGCAAATCGTCTTCCGGAAACCGCGGGTATGGAACAGATTAAAACCGAACCAGCCTTTGCCCACGGTCGTCTTGATGCACTGCTTACCGGACCGAGCGGCCAAATCTGGATTGAAACAAAAAATGTCACCATGGTTGAAGACGATGTCGCCGCTTTTCCCGATGCCGTCACCGAACGCGGTGCGAAACATCTCGAAGAACTGATACGCCTTACCGCCGAACCGAACACACGAGCGGTGGTTTTTTATCTCATTCAACGCCCCGACGGCCACTGCTTTGCCCCGGCCGACTATATTGACCCCCATTTCGCCAAAACATTCTATCGTGCTCAAGAGGCTGGCGTCGAAATGTGGGCGTACCAAGCCATCCTGAGTCCGGCTGGAATCGATTTGGGAGAACGTTTACCAGTCATACAGGAGTGATAAAGAGCATTCTTTCTCTTCAAAGAACCCCATTGTTCGCGTAAGTATGACTTATGAAAGACAAGATGCACTCGTCGACGCATCGCATTCGCTCTCAACGAACACTGAACACCCAACACAGAGCGCATCCATGAGCATCATTGAGCAAGACGTCGAAAGCTGGGAGAATCTTATAGAGATTCTCTACGAAAGATCCTGGCAGGAAGATTTGAAGCGTTATCGCTCAAACTACGTTTTCAGAGGACTCACAGATAGAGATTACAATCTGCAAACCAGCCTGCGAAGGTTAGACGGCCCCTTTGCGAAACTGGAACGCCATTTACTCAGAAATTTTCGCAAATACGCCCCGCTTGGCAATGTCGATCAATATTTTTCCGACTGGAAATGGTTGACCATAGGCCAGCATCACGGCCTTCCCACACGATTTTTAGACTGGACCTATTCGCCGTTTGTGGCCCTACACTTTGCCACGGCCAACATTGACAAATACGATAAAGACGGCGTTGTCTGGTGTGTCGACTTCATGCGTGCCCACCAATCCCTGCCAGAACCCTTGAAAAAACAACAGGAATACACCGGTTCCAACGCATTCACCCTGGGCATGCTGGAGCGCGCGGCCAAAAAAATAAAAGATTTCGACACGCTCTCGTCAGACCCGTTTGTTGTCTTTTACGAACCCCCGTCCATGGATGAGCGCATCGTCAACCAATTCGCCCTCTTCTCCGTCATGTCCGATCCCGCGACGTGCATTGACGACTGGCTCAGCCAGACACCCAACCTCGCCAAAAGAATCATCATCCCCAGCAAGTTGAAGTGGGAAATCCGCGACAAGTTGGATCAAGCCAACATCACGGAACGCGTGCTCTTCCCCGGCCTCGATGGTCTCGCGGCCTGGCTGCGACGACACTACAGCCCAACTATTTATCACTTTACGCCGGGAATGGCGTCAAGCTTGCCGGCCAACTCTCTTCCAAGTCGACCTCTAGAACCAAAACCCCAAAGAAAAAATCGCCCCGTCTCTGAAAACTCGAACACAGGCAGACGCAGGGTTAAATTTCGATTGAAGAAGCTGTGATGAGGTGGGGGCTTTCTGGGCGATAAACGTTGTAAGTTGTTGGGAGGGTGAGTAAATGAAGAAGCAAAATAATGATGAGTGTGCCCCTCTCCAGCTCCACCCAACAACAATCTGTCCTGATCCAGACAAAACCCAAAGGAAAGCAACGTCAACGCTTCTTGAGTCTTGTCTCGGCGTGGCATTAAAAAGCCATGAGTTCAATTTCCTTCAGTTTCTCCAAAAATTATACCAAAGCAGATTGATCGATTTTCCCAATATCCAACTGTCATTCTTATTGAAGGCTAACTTGCTGGCTTTATTTGTGATAAAATCAGATATTGAAAAGAATGGTCTAATAGGCTGTAATAAATTGACTTGAAACATTCATCCAGTCGGCTGTTAAGAAAAAAGTTGCTGGACAGGTGTGTATTGATGCAAACAGAGCAATTGCAAGAGACTTCACATTGGATGTTATTTACTAACATTTAACCAAAGAAATCAAAAGAGATGGCTACATCTTCCCTTTCCTATCCTCATAGCAGAAGAAAATGGTTCTCATATAGACATGATTTCTTTGGAGCTGTATTTACAACAGAGTTAAGAAAAAATTTTTCAGAGCAGCGACGTATTTAAAAAAGGCAAGCCATGATTTTAAGCCAAATTTCTGTTGAGCTCTTTCGGACACGGACACAAGTATGCTCTTTCATGATCTCTTTGGCATATGCTTTCATGGTGGTTTTATGTGTGCTTGGGGGGACACCCACATCAAGTGCGGCCAAGGATACAACTGAAGCCAACGCCCCCCTGGTCATCAAGGTTGGGGTTTACGATAACTATCCCAAAGTATTCGAGGACGCGTCAGGTCATTACCGTGGCATTTTTCCGGACATTCTTTCCGCCATATCCGCAAAGGAAGGCTGGAAACTCCAGTATATTCCCGGAACCTGGACGCAATGCCTTAACAGGCTCGAATCTGGGGAGATCGATGTCATGGTCGACGTTGCCTACTCCCAAGAGCGGAGTAAGCAGTTCACTTTCAGTGATGAAAGTACGTTCATCAACTGGGGTGTGGTCTATACACGAAGTGGGCTGAACGTGGAGGAACTGCCCGACCTTCAGGGGTTGCGTGTGGCCGTGATGAAAGGAAGCATCCATACCTCAAGCAACCAGGGAATCAAAAGTATATTGGGACGTTTCAACATCAAACCGTCCCGTTACCTGGAGGTGGATTCCTATAAAGAGGTCTTTAGTCTGCTCGATACGGAACAGGCCGACGCCGGCGTTGTGAACCGAATTTTCGGCGCTGTGTTTGCGAAGGACTACAATGTGCAAAAGACCCCCATCATTTTTAATCCCAGACAGTTACAATTTGCCTTTCCCCCACACGGTCCGCATACCCCCATGCTGAAGGCGATCATAGACAAGGATTTGCGTGCGCTGAAAAAAGACAGGGACTCTATATATTATCAAGCACTAGACCGCTATCTGACCATGGGAGCTTTGGCATTTGCTCCTGAGGGGACTGAAGACGGAGAGACCAACAAGGTAATTCTGACTGATGAAGAACGCGACTGGATACGTAAGCATTCAGTTATCCGCTATGCCGTAGACCCTGAATTCGTGCCGTATGAATTTCTGGGACCAGATGGCTCATACGATGGGATTGCTTCAGATTATGTCAAGTTGTTGTCGAAACGCCTGGGATTAAATTTTGAACGCGTTCCTGATCTAACATGGACCGAAGCCATGACAATGATTAAGCAGGGGAAAATTGATGTCTTACCGTGCGTGGGGAAGACCGAAGAACGCCAGAGTTTTTTACATTTTTCTCGCCCATATTCGCAGTTTCATCGTGTGATCATCACTCGAATCGATACGCCCTTCATTACAGGCCTTGAGGACATTGCAGACTTGCGTGTGGCTGTGCAAGGCAACTCATCCAATGCCGGATTCCTGGAAAGCCATACCGACATCAAACCAATTTTCTTTGCGACGCTCAAACAGGCGTTATTGAGCGTGTCCGACGGCAACACCGACGCCATGGTTGGCAATCTTGCCGCTTCTGCATATTGGATACGCAAGATGAACCTCACCAATCTCAAAATTGCCGCTCCTGCCGGACAAGACCAAAGAAATCTGTACTTTGCCGTACGAGCGGATTGGCCGGAACTGGTGCGCATCATTAACAAAGGCTTGCTTTCCATTACATCAGAGGAAGAACAACGCATCATGCAGCGTTGGGTGGGCGTGGAATTCAAGACCGGCATCGAGCGCGGGGTGGTGCGACGATACATCATCAACGCTTCAATTATCGCGTTGATCGTATTAGCTGTTATTCTCTTTTGGAATTTCAAGCTGAAAAAGGACCTGGAAAAAAGGCGCGAGGCTGAGGCAAGACTGCGCTACAGCAACGAGTTGAAAAATGTGCTTTCCGAAGTATCGACAAAGTTCGTCAATCTCCCGTCACGAGATATCAATGAGGAGCTACACCAAGCCTTGCAGAATATCGCTTGTGTTCTCCATAGCCAGGAAGCCTACCTATACAAGGAAGTTTCAGAAAACCAATTGTCGTGCGTGTATCATTGGAAGGAAGGCGCTGAGCGCACCGATATATGCAATTTTCTGGAGCCCGTTGCAACACATGCCCCATGGCGGATACGCGAGATAAAAGACGGAACTGTTTTCAATGTCCCCAACGTATTGAAAATGGACGAAGCTCTTGTTGCCAGCAGGGATTTCCTCTTAGAACGTGGAGTCGGTTCCTTTGTAGAGGTGCCACTTTATTACGCATACATGGTTGTAGGACTCCTGGGAGTGGCCTCTCAGGAGGACGAACGAGAGTGGAATTCCGAGGAAATCAGCTTTTTAAAACTCATTGGTCAGGTTTTCACCAACGCGCTCATGCGCAAAAAGTACGAAGATGCCTTACAACGGAAGACATTCGAATTACAACAGGCTAACGACCAGCTCAAAGATCTTGATCGACTCAAATCCATGTTTATAGCCTCCATGTCCCATGAACTTCGTACTCCGCTCAATTCCATTATAGGATTTACCGGTGTGATGCTCCAGGGCATGACCGGGGAATTGAATCCGACACAGAAAGACCAGCTTTCCAGAGTGCATCAGGCATCCAGGCACTTGCATGAATTGATCACCGACGTGATCGACATATCAAAAATTGAGTCAGGACGCATTGACGTTCATGTGCAGTCCTTCCCTCTTAGAGAAGTAATTGATGAGGCCGTCACGACCGTGAAGTCGCAGATCAAGAAAAAAGGTCTGGATTTACAACTGAACATGCCTGAAGATCTTGCCATGCACACGGATCGCAAACGTGTCTTACAGTGCCTGATCAATTTCTTAAGCAACGCCGTCAAGTACTCGGAGCACGGCGAGGTGGTGATTGACGTAACCTCCACGCAACAGACCGTGGAGATTGCGGTGAGCGATACCGGCATCGGCATTGACGAAAAAGACTTCCCTCGGCTTTTTGAAGCCTTTGAGCGTTTTGACTCGCATCTGAAAGTCAAAGCTGGCGGCACAGGTCTGGGGCTTTATTTAACACGTAAATTGGTGACCGAACTGCTTTGTGGTGAAGTTTTTGTCAAAAGTGAGTTGAACCGGGGCAGCACGTTTGGCATGCGCATTCCCATGGATTTGGACAACGCCAAGGAAAGACAGGAAACAAGACCGGAGACAGAGGCATGAAACGCGCATTGATCATAGAAGACAACGAGAACAACCTGGAACTTATCTCGTTCATTTTGAAAGCCAACGGCTACACCAGCCTCAGTGCGATAAACGGTCAGGACGGCGTGGAAGCTGCATTACGAGAGTTGCCGGACTTCATCCTCCTGGATATCCAATTGCCTGATATTCCAGGCACCGAAGTGCTGCGACAACTCCGAGCGCAGAGCGAAACAGCGTCGATCCCGATCATCGCAGTCACTTCGTATGCCATGGCAGGTGATCGGGAAAGGCTCCTGGCCGCGGGTTGCGATGGCTACATCGAAAAGCCTATCGACCCCGTCCTCGTCATGAAACAAATCGAGAAAATTTTAAAGGAATTTTGATGGGCACATTGATACTGGTTGTCGAAGACGACGAAAACTCCAGGCTGCTTCAAGAGACCATGCTCACCAGCCAAGGGTATCACGTGCACAGTGCAGAACACGGCAAAAAGGCTGTGGAATTCCTGCGTGAGAATGATGTGGACTTGATTATTTCGGATATTCTGATGCCGGAAATGGATGGGTACGCCTTGTGCCGTTTCTGCAAGTCCGAACCACGGCTGAAACATATTCCCTTTGTGTTTTATACGGCAACCTATACCGACACAAAGGCCGAACAGCATGCGTTTGATGTCGGGGCCTCGAAATTTCTCCTTAAACCAATGGAGGTTAATGATTTTCTGGAAGAAATTCGCATTGTTCTCGAGCAATACAAAGCCCACAGGCTCGAAGTGCCACCCGTGGTCGCTAAATCGAACAACGAACTCAATGCTGACTACTCCTCAATTCTCGGAAAGAAATTGGAGAAGAAAGTTAAGGAAGCGAATGAGGAGCGACGGCGTGCACACTTAAGTGAAGAAACATACCGAAAGCTGGTCGAATTTGCTCCCATCGGCATTATGCGCGTCACTACGGATGGCAAGCTTCAAACCGTGAATGAAAGAATGTCGCTCATGCTCGGCTACGCTTCTCCCGAAGATATGCTTAAACACAGTAACTCCTATGTGCATATCGTATATCACGGCCAAAAGGAAAGGGAGCGTTTGTTGGACTTATTGCACAAGCAAGGAGAGCTCCACAACGAAGAAACCGTCTTCAAACATGTGGATGGTAGCGAAGTATGGGTGGAAGTGAGTTCGCGCATTATATCGGACCAAGCAGGGAGTGCTGTATGTTATGAGGACTTTGTCATTGACATTACGGAACGAAAGCATACGCAAGAAAAACTCATTTTAGCGAAAGAAAGCGCTGAAGCTGCCAACATTGCTAAATCTGAATTTCTGGCCAACATGAGCCACGAGATACGGACACCACTCAATGGTGTAGTCGGTATGCTCCGGCTTATGGAAGCGACAGAGCTCAATACAGATCAGAAAAAATTCAACAGAATGGCCTTGCTTTCAAGTCTACGACTCACTCGTCTTTTGTCGGATATCCTGGATTTATCCGCAATGGAGGCCGGCAAGATGGACATCATTATGGAGCCCTTTGATTTTAAGGACGCTATCGATAATGTTGTTCAACTCTTTTCGTCGGCTTTTATGGAAAAGAAACTGGAATTGAAGATGAACATCAATCCGAACATTTCCTCCAGACTGATCGGCGATATGCCCCACCTGAAACAGGTGCTCAATAATTTAGTGGGCAACGCTATCAAATTCACCGAGAGTGGACATATAACGATTGACGCCCACCCTCTCCCCCCTTCAACAAAGGATGAGTATCGAGTCTTGTTCTCTGTTTCCGATACAGGCATAGGTATGCCCGACGAATTGATCGGACGCCTATTCACCCCGTTCACCCAGGCAGAAAGAAGCTTTAGACGAAGATTTCAAGGGGCTGGTCTGGGATTAGCCATCTCCAAGAGCTTAGTAGAGCTCATGGGTGGAAACATGTCGGTTGTAAGCGAAGAAGGAGTCGGTTCGACGTTTCACGTATGCATTCCTTTCAAAAAAGCTCCTCCCCTCACGTCTCTCTGATCAACATCTGATGCCTTTTGACTCCTTTTCATAACGCTTACGATCGCAGCCTTTAACCACGTCATAGCAGGATCATACGTATCTGTCGTGTTTGTGAATGATACATGCCGTATCACATCACATTCTCTGGCAGCCCAGCAACAAAGGATCGTATCTCATCCCGCACGCGTCTGTAGTGCGCCAATGCTTCTTCCTCGCTTGCGGCATTCTTTGCAAGGGTCGGAGGATCGTCAAAACCGACATGGATCACTTTGGTCTTGGCCGGAAAAAATGGGCATTGCTCGTGTGCACTGTTGCAGACGGTCACGACGTAATCGAACACCACTCCTTCCGGGAGCAAATCGGTGGTTTTGGATTGTTGCTCACTGATATCGACACCGGCTTCGGCCATGACGTGTACTGCCATGGGATTGAGCCCGTGCGTTTCCACTCCCGCAGAGTAGGCATTGAAGGTATCCGCCTTAAGATGTTTCGCCCATCCTTCCGCCATTTGACTCCGGCACGAGTTTCCTGTGCAAAGAAAAAGAATATTCAAAGTCATTTGCCCTTTTTGATATTGTATAGTTCTCTCAAATGACTGTCCCGTTTTTGCCGTCGAGACGGCCCCTTCCTCCTCACCATGTCCCTTAGGGAAAAATCGAAGAGTCCTCTTTGACGTGGTAAACACCGGTTATGGTCTCAACGGCATGGGGGAAATACTTCCGCTTGAAATACATCGCCACGTTGACCAGAGCAATAAGCACAGGAACCTCGACGAGCGGACCAATAACCGCTGCGAACGCTTCGCCGGAATTGATGCCGAACACGGCGATGGCGACAGCAATGGCGAGTTCAAAGTTATTGGATGCGGCGGTGAAGCTGAGTGTGGTGGCCTGCTCATAGGTGGCGTCGGCTTTGTAGGAAAGGTAAAAGGACACGAGGAACATAACCAGAAAGTAGATGGTCAGAGGGATCGCGATGCGAATGACGTCTCCAGGGAGCTGGATAACCTTTTCGCCTTTGAGGGAAAACATCACCAGAATCGTGAACAGCAAGAAAACCAGCGTCAGCGGGCTGATACGAGGAATGAACGTGTTCTCATACCATTCCCGACCTTTGAGTTTGAGTCCGATAAAGCGTGTGAGCATGCCGCCAAGGAACGGAATCCCCAGGTAGATGAACACGCTTTCGGCGATCTGGCCTATGGATATATCCACGACAACGCCTTGCAGACCGAACCAGCCGGGCAAAACCGTAATAAAAAGATACGCGTAAATGGAGAAAAAAATCACCTGAAAGATAGAGTTGAAAGCGACCAGCCCCGCGCAATATTCGGTGTCTCCTTTGGCGAGATCGTTCCAGACAATGACCATGGCGATGCACCGGGCAAGTCCGATGAGAATCAGTCCCACCATGTAATCATGGTGACCGGAGAGGAAGGTAATCGCAAGACCGAACATGAGAATGGGGCCGATGATCCAGTTCTGCACAAGTGACAGTGCGAGAATCTTGACGTTTCGAAACACCTGTCCGAGCTGTTCATACTTCACCTTGGCAAGAGGAGGGTACATCATAAGAATAAGGCCAATGGCGATGGGGATATTGGTTGTGCCCACCTGAAACGTATTTATGACGTTCTTGATATCAGGATACAGATAGCCGCCACCGACCCCGACGAACATCGCCAAAAATATCCACAACGTCAGATAACGATCCAGAAAGGAAAGCTTTTTCATTACAGAGTCTGACATATTCGCTCCTTATAAAGGCAATGCACCACATATTTCAGTCTTTGTAATTTCGAAAAGGTGACAATAGCGCTACTCGTTCTCCATCCCCCCTCAAGAACTTTCTCCAGGTTCTGAGCCCGATCCAAAGTTTCCAGATGATCAAAGAGACATCATTTATTATATCCCAAAAGATGAACGACCTGCAATGCAAGCTTCCCCCTTCACAAAACCTCCTGAACAAGAGGAAGCTCAATCGTAAAGCGCGTCCATTCACCTTCTTTGGATTCTACGTTCATGCTCCCTTTATGCAAATCGGTGACGATGAAATACGAAACGGAAAGACCAAGTCCCGTCCCCTTGCCCACGGCTTTGGTCGTGAAGAAGGGCTCAAGGATACGATTTCGGATATGTTCCGGCATCCCTGGGCCATTATCCTCAATTTCACTGACAATAGTGTTATTCTTCCGATATGCCCTGAGAATAAATGTCGGGCTTTGGCCGTTGTAATTCTTTTCGGCCATAGCTTCAGCGCCGTTTTTGAGCAAATTGAGAAAGACCTGCTGCATTTCATTGCCATCGCACACCACCTCAGGGAGATCGTCAGCATATTCGCGTATAACCTTAACACTGCGAAAATCAAACTGTCGCTGCATATCATAGACGTTGGAAGCCAACTCAACGGCTTGGTCTAGCAAATCAGTTATGCTGTTCCGAGTCGCTCCTGAAGGTTCGCTCTTACGGCTGAAATCAAGCATGTTGCTGACGATATGAGCAGCTCTTTCGCCAGATTCAGAAATCCCTTTAAGCATACTCGTAATATCACGTTTTTCCAGGTATTCATTGATAGCTTCGAGAGTCACACCACACTCTTCAGCCACAACTCGATTTTTACGCAAATCACCGGAAAGACGTTTTTTCATGTTGTGGGCATAGCCTATAACCCCCGCCAATGGGTTATTAATCTCATGCGCCATGCCAGCAGCTAAGCCGCCTATGGACATCATTTTCTCCGATTGGACCATCATTTTTTCCATTTGCACGTTTCGCGATACATTGTCGACGCGAACGACCGCTTCTTTGGAGATGTCGGAGTTTAAAGGAAAGATTGTTATATTCTCATACCGGGCCTCTCCTTGGTGATGCCGCAGCACCTTGGACGCATAGCGTGAAGTCTGTTGGCTTATGCTCTCTTGTATCATTTCAACAAGTGACTCAAGCCAAGGAAATATTTCGATCAAATTTTTCCCAAGCGCACGACGTGAAGTCGTTCCCGCACATTGTTCGGCCGTGTGATTTAGCATGGTCACACGCCCATTTTGATCAACACCCACTAAGACGGACGGCATGGCGTCCAAAATATCGGCAAGATACTTTCGCATACGGGTCAATTCACTTTCAGCTTTCTTACGTTCGGTGATGTCTATAAGCGATCCTTCCAAGATGACTTCACCGTTTGGATCAAGGGCTTCGCGAATATTAAAACTGACCCACATCGTATGCCCATCTCTGTGTTTCACTTGCACTTCAATGCCAGCAACCCTCCGCTCCTGGCGAACCCTGCGAATGATCGCTTCGCGATCCGATGGATTGACATAAATATCCTTTCTGGAATCTGTAACTGACGTGATGAACTCCTCAGGAGAATCGTATCCGTACATGGTCGCGCACGCCAAGTTTGCAGCCAATGTCTTCCCTTCAAGAGTAACTTGGAAAATACCTTCAATGGCATTGTCAAAAATAGATCGGTACTTACGTTCGGAATGCATCAATTTTTTGCGAGAACTTCGCAATTTCACAATGGTCCAGGAAAGCATCAGTACGAGTAAGAAAAGTACGGCAATGATGCCGACTCCGATCCAAAACAGTGTGCGATTTTCTCTATAGAAAGAATACGGCTCGTTGATGATGACACTATCTGTAGGGAGATCTTTTCGGCTGATGCCGTATCTTTCCATGCCAAGCCAATTGAAAATAAAAAGGTTGGCTCCTATTTTAACCACGGGGATGTCTTTGGGCATTCCCCCTCCTAAGATATGCCGTCCGATATCAGCAATTCTGCGACCATGCTCGTAGCCTGTGACAAGTTTGCCGCCAATAACATTGGCTTTCAAATGTATGCGCGCCAAACAATAAACCGGTACAAGCGAATCCTCTGTGAGCAAGGCTCCTGTTTTTTCATAAGTCAAGTAGTTGCCATCTCGATCAGCGTAATACGCTCCCAACAGCACGACTGTCCCAGCTTTTAATGATTGGATCGTGGCCTTCAATTCAGGCAAGGATATATTGGGATTGTGGATAAAGCGGATTCTGTCTTCGAATGGTTTTTGATCTCGTAAGATATTCGCATACCAAGCCCGCCCGGTATTGAGGTAATCGTTGATAACATAGATTTCCTTAGTATCTGGAAAGTGTTTGAGGATGACTTCGACCGTCTCACGTAAGGAAATGGTCTCGGCTATTCCGGTAAAGTCCTCTCGTCCCTCAATGGACTTGTCGAAAAAATTATTTACGCCACCAAAAACCACAGGAGTATCGTTAAAGATATCCTGTTTATACTTCAGAAGAAATTCAAAAGCATTGTTATCCGTGGCCATAATCAGATCCAAGTGCATATTCTGATACTTCTCTTTGTAAATTCGTATCAGCCGATTATAGAACTCCGGACTTTGGTGGTGTTTGGTGTCCATGTATTCGGTATGTATAATTATATTTTCATGCGGGGGAAGCTGGAGCTCGTCACGAATGGCCCTATCCATATTTTCAACCCAAATCATACCTGGATGATAGGAATGCAAGATAAGTACATGACGGTAATCTTGACCAGCACTCGGCAAGACCAAGTATGCCAACAAGACAAGGGATAAACCGATGCGAGGAAGCAGAACTCTCATACTTGCTTTTCCATCAACTGTTTACGTGCGTAATGAATGAGCGCATTCTACAATACTCTCCACTCCAGTCTAGTCTACATCCATAATTCTTTTTTATCCAGATTGAGACAATACTTTTCTAAAATTGATCGATTGTACAGTTCGGTATGAAGAGAGAGCATCAATCATATGAGTATCGACAAGAGTCGAGACTCAGGCAAAAAAATATTACCAAAGCGTTCTTTCCTGATGAATTGTGAACATGCTTGTTCGTTCAACGGGTTTGATGAATCGCTTGTCTTCAATAACGATTTCACCCATCAATTTTCTATAAGTACACAACAAAACAGTGATCCTCGTTCGAGAAGAAACAAACGACAGCAAAAATTTGTTCCTGGCAAAGTAGTATAGCACACAAGAAATCATGAAATTTCTGGATCCATTATAACGTCAAGGGGTTATCCAGGTTTTGCGGATAACCCCTTGATTGCTTGAGACGCCAGAAGCTCCCTTTCATCACATCGCTCGACTATTCCCATTGAGCCTCATTCGGGATCGAAGCAGTGCAACAAAGAGGATATTTACGGATTTTATCGTTTACGTCGTTTGTTGATGGTTCTTATTTGCCGAGTAATCCCTTTCCAGCGTTCTTTTTCGATGCGGTCTGCACTTTTGGTGCTCCGCTCAACAAGGTACTGCATTTCACGTTTCATCTTATGGTAGCTCTCAAGACGCGAGGATGAGAGTTCCCCTGTTTCGACGGCGTGTAAAACGGCGCACCCCAGTTCCTGCTGATGAGAACAATCTGCAAAACGACACATGCTGGCAAGGTCTTGAATATCGGCAAACGCGCTTTCTACCCCGTGACCGCTTTCATAGAACGCAATTTCTCGAATGCCGGGGTTGTCCATAAGCATCCCCCCTTGCGGCATGCGGATGAGTTCTCGTACGGTCGTGGTGTGACGGCCTTTACCAACACTGTCGCTCACTTCACTCGTTGATTGGATGTCTTTCCCATACAGCATGTTGGCCAGTGTAGATTTCCCTGCGCCGGATGAACCGATCATGGCCACAGTCTGCCCCTGTCTGAGATACCTTTCCAGCTCGTTTTTGCCCCGACCGTCCAGCATAGATGTCAAGACGACGGGGACACCGAATGCGATGTTCTCCACATCCAACCAAAAACTATCCGGATCTTCGTGCAAGTCTGATTTTGTCAACACCACGACAGGGGAAACTCCGCAATTGTGAACCAGTGTCATATACCGTTCTAAACGCCTGACATTGAAATCACGATCCAGCCCGCAAACAATGAACACTGTGTCGATGTTCGCGGCAATCGCCTGTTCACGGCGAGCGGATGTTGTGCGGTTAAAGCGTGACCCAGCCTCGCCACGGGACAAAAGCGTCTTGCGGGGAATAACGCTCGTCACTTGGGTATCGTCGACCAGCACCCAGTCTCCAGTAACGGGATAATCTCGGTCAGGAGCATGCAACAGCTTGCCCGCAGGGGAACACAACCATTCATTATGCCCATCTGTCACCAGAAACAGATTTCGTCGCACACTGACAACACGAACAACGCGACTCTGTTTCGCGTTTATCGCTGCCAACTGGCGGTCAAAATAGTCACTCCACCCCAGTGATTGGAGATGTGGCAAATAATCGGATGTGTTCGTCGGAAATTCGATATGATTGGTCATGTGTCATCACCATTTTATTGAGGCCGACAACATGATCGGCCATAATTGAACGTCGATGGAAGCCAATGACGTGCGGTCAATGACTCCGGGGCTCGTACAATGGTGAATGCGTTGCAGAAACGAAGGGCGTAACAAAAGACCATGTTTCGAACGAAACACGAATCAGACAGGCCTGAAGAACCTGAACGCAACCCTATAGGGTTGCGGAGAGATGCGGTTTAAGCCTGCTGATTGCCCCGTATTTCGGCAACTTCGGACACAAGATCAATATACCGCGAGAACATACAATCTCCTTGAAATAGACGAATGGCGCTTCATTGCCCGATGCTTCAGCGAGTGTCAACCGTGAGGCGTGACATGTTGGTGAGGCTGGACAGATTGGCTGAAAAATGGCCGCCACGGAAGAAAAGATGCTTCGCGTTCGTTCGTTATTCATGCCTCATAAAAGGCATTGAGTAGCAAAATTTGCATTTTCACAACAGAATATTGATAGCTTGAGCTTGAAGATAGATTGTTCACGAGAACTTTAAATCGTTTGCGGTGTATTGTTAAGGTAAAAGGTGGGGACAGGGGATTAGCCTCTCCCCAACCTTTATTATAAAATACTCTTGGCCACACATTCTGTAAGTTTATTTTATTGTTTTGACGCCATAGATTCTATTCCGTCTAAAATCCCATCTTCAATTCTTGAATTTGATGTGCATGTTATATTGCCATTTGATGAAGATCCATTAGTACTAAATGCAAAATTTCTAGTTTGTACAATTGGTATATTATACGATCCAGGACATTGCTGTTTCCAGTCGACGACATATCGAGTATTTACTTTAACCTTTGTTTTATCATCTGACAGACTTGTCATTATTATATTGATCTTACCAGACAATCTTGATGAATAATCACAGATACCAGCCCTATAACTTTTGCTTGCAATAGGAACACTTTTTGATGATTTACTACTTACAAGATTCCCGCAATCAACAAACGAACTTGGATTACTTGATGAAAAAGATAAAGTTATAATCTTCGAGTCCTTTACAATATTATCAATGATGTAAAATGTATCAGCAACAAATGCCATTGTAGCATTCCATGTAGATTCAAAATCTTTATTAATTACTCTAGAATTTTCAGTTTTTGTAATAGCCGGTTGAGTAGCCTTAAACGTTGTACAACCTTGAGCAAACATTATTATTACAAGCAATCCAATCACACTAAGCTTAGCTGTCATTTTCTCTTCCTTTTATTTAAATAAATTTAATAATCTTACAATATCATAATAGAAAAGACAATATTTCCTTTTAAACCTCGATGTTAAGCTTTTCAAATTTGACGAGTGACTCTTTCCGATTTGCAATTGCCCTTTCGCTAAAAGCTTTGTGTTTGAGTCAAGGAATAAACTCAATCCTTGCCCAAATCACTGCCAATCATATGCTTTCGGGAAAGTTCTCCCCTGAATTTTCCTCAACTTTCTCATCGAACCGGTTCAATGCCTCATGAAAATTTCCTGCTGAAACCGCTACAGAGACAGACAAAAGTTTTCCTCGTCTTTTTAATAACAACGACCGTGTGTACATCTGGAAGTACACACGGTCGTGACGAGTAAAGAGCGCAGAGCCTGCTCCCCCCAAGACCAAAACGATTACAGCATAGCAACGGTATTCACAGGCATGGGAAGTCGTTGAACGGTACGATGATACGATATATCCGGTTTCCCAAAGAGCATGACATAGCCGATACGTTGATCATCCGGGATGCCCATGAGCTTCGGCATCTCCGGTGCGAGTACGTTAAACACCAGCTTGGCCAATCCGCACCAGACCGTTCCTATTCCCATGGTCTGGGCCAACAGCTCGAAATAAGACAAGCTGATCATCGTATCGATCAAGCCTGAAATCCCGCCATCAACAGGACCGTAATGATTGTCTTTATGATATGTTGCGATAACCATATGTGGAGCGCCGCGAAAAACCGTATCGTGCTCTTCGGACCATCCCACAAACGGCGCCTCGTAACCGGCAAAATCTTCAGGCAACCCTGTGATCTTGATAAGATTGGCAACACGCGTTCTTGAGGCAACACGAACCGATTCCATGACCGCGGGATCATCTACCACCGTAAATCCACCACTCCGACGGTTCGCGGCCGTCGGTGCGTGAAACATAGCATCGAGAAGCGTCGTGATGTCTTCGGGACTGACAGGGTCTTTCTTGTAGTACCGTACACTGCGTCGCCCTTGAATCAGCGTCAACTCTGCCTCAGGTGTGGGGAACGCCTTGCGAATCGGGTGGCTTTGTGCCGGATCCCGCCCCATCACCGACACTGCCCCCGGTTGACACACGGCAAGACACTGCTGGCAGCCGATACAGTGCTCTTCCTTCCCCGGAACAACCTGCGGCCCATCATTCGCCATGACGAGAATCCCACGAACACACACTCTCACACATTCCCCGCATTGCACACATGCATCTCGATCCACCATAAAATCAAGCATATCCTGACTCCTTTATGATACCATCGGTTTCTGAATTGAAACTTTCATACTATCGCATACAGCCGATAAAGAAAGACGGTACAAATAAGTGAGTCAGTATGAATGAAGAAACTATGACGAAATCGAGGCTGACACAGCATCTTTCTCATTCTTTACAACTTTACAAAGCGTGTCCGCCATAATACATGCAGTCTGTAAACTTAAAGAAGCGTGTAAAAACATGAAGAAAGAAGATCACATCTGCATCGACGTCTATCGGGAAGAGTACAAACACGCCATTATTCATCTTATCACCGGCATACAACAAAAAGAATTTGGCCTTCCCATAACGGCATCCGATCAACCCGATCTATTGTATATTCCCTCTTTCTATCAAAGCAACCATGGAAATTTCTGGGTCGCACTCCAGCACAACCGTGTGGTCGGGTGTATTGGACTGCTCGATTTAGGGGAAGGGCAAGCAGCCTTGAGAAAAATGTTCGTCGATGCAACCTTTCGAGGACAAACGGCAAGCACAGCAAGACGGTTACTTGATACGCTTCTTCACTGGGCTGAATCACAACGCTTAAAAAATATCTATTTAGGCACAACACCATTGTTTTTGGCAGCTCATCGATTTTATGAAAAAAATGGATTTACCGAAATTGCACAATGTGCGTTGCCAAGTACTTTTCCCATCATGAAAGTCGACACCAAATTCTACAAATACGACGTCAGCACCGCCGATTCTTGCTCTTCATCATTCACCTAAGCGTACTGCACCTGGTCGTATATCTCCAAGGAGACGGACAAAGCACCTTCAAAAAAACAACGTGCATACCTCGGGGAAAGACATGCACGCTGTACAAAGAAAAGTATTGCAAGAGAAGAGTCAGAGAAACATCTTTAAAGTCTGAGCCGGTCAAAATGTGGTGACGCGATGTACAGCCATGGGGTTCCGCTGTACGGCGCGGTGGTATTTAACGGCCGGTTTGCCGATCATCATAATGTACCCGATTTCCTGATCTTCCGGAATACCCAGACGTTCAATCAACTCCGGCGCCAACATGGTGAGCACGAGCTTTGCCAATCCGCACCATAAGGTTCCGAGCCCCATACTCTGCGCCATGAGTTCCACGTACGACAAGCTGATGACCGTATCGACCAGGCCGGCATGGTGATCTTTATGGCTTGTTGCAATGATCATCTGGGGTGCTCCTCGAAACACGATGTCATTTTCCGCCGTCCAACTTTTCAAATAGTTTTCATACCGCTCCAAGCCCGCCGGCAACCCGGAAGTCTTCAATATCTCGGCGACACGTGTTCGCGATACCACACGAATCGATTCCATGACCGCAGGATCATCCACCACAGTGAAACCGCCCGTCCGTATATTCACCGCCGTTGGAGCAAAAAAAGCTGCATTCAGCAGCGTTGCAATTTCGTCCTCGCTGACCGGTTCCTTTTTATAATGCCGAACACTCCTGCGCCCTTCGATTAACGCCGTCATTTCTTCAGGGCTGGGGAACGCTTTTTTAATCGGTAGACTTTCATCCGGATTCTTCCCCAAAATAGACAAAGCTCCCGGTTTGCACACACTGAGACAGTGCTGACAAGCAATGCAACGAGCTTCGTTCTCAGCCGGAAGTTGTGGGCCGTCCTCCGTCATGACAATCACACCGAAAATGCAATCTCTGGCGCATTCTCCGCATTTCGTACATTTCTCTCTATCAATAGCAAAATCCAGCATGGCGTTTCCTCCATTATAGTACAACCAACCACCAGACGATATTTTCTGCAGTTGATGGACAACCTACTCAATACGGACAAAAAAGAAAGAACGCACGAGAAGGTGGCTCAGTACCAAAGAGGAAACCATCTCTCCTCACGAAAAAACGCGTCCTCTCATTGAGAAGACGCGCTTTTCGCAGAATATATTGTCTTACTGTCTAGGCTTCGATTTTCGATCCAAGCAAAATAAGAAACTGACGCATCCATTCGGGATGAGACGGCCAAGCCGCCGCCGTGACGAGATGACCATCGGTCAGGGCGTCTGAGAAGGTATCGTTGCACATGCAAAATTCCCCGCCCCCAACTTCAATGTCGGGTTTTACAGCAGGGTACGCCATAGATTTTTTTCCCGACAGCACACCGGCAGCAACAAGCACTTGAGGACCATGGCACACCGCGGCAATAGGCTTTTTCTTGTCGTCGAAATCTTTGACTATTTCAATGACACGAGAATTGAGGCGAATGTACTCGGGAGCACGGCCACCGGGGATGACAAGCGCGTCATAGTCTTCCGGCTTCACCGCATCAAAATCAAAATTGATCATGAAGTTGTGACCCGGTTTTTCCGTGTAGGTCTGGTCGCCTTCAAAATCGTGGATGGCCGTTTTGATCGTATCGCCATTCTTTTTGTCCGGGCAAACAGCGTGGACCGTGTGACCGACCATGGTCAACATCTGAAATGGCACCATGACCTCATAGTCTTCCACGAAATCGCCAATCAGCATAAGAATTTTCTTTGCAGCCACAATGACACTCCTTCTCTTTTCGTTGGGGGGGGATTGAAAAGTGACCCTGCGTCTGGTCTCACACATAACAAACTGCCGGACAATGCCATGATTCCCCCATCCTTGAAAAGAGGGCAGACTTAGTTTTCTTTGCGTACGTCAATATACCCTGTGGTAAATGACCAAAGAGGACCGGGAATCGTCTGATCCCCCTGGATACTATCAACCCGCCAGTAATAACGTGTTCCCGGCAGAAGGGGCGGTGTTTTCTCGGTACGTTGCACGGTCGAGGCGATTCGTACTGTCTCCAAGCCTTCACGAACGGCGTGCTCATCGCGGCTCAAATAAACGTCATACCGCTCCGGATGGAAAAAACCGTTTTGCCACGTCAAATCAAGACATTTTGATACAGGCAAGACAATAGTTTTGGAATCGGCATCATTTTCTGACACAGGGCGTGGAGCATCGACAGCTTGCGCCGCAAGAAGTGCTATATGCCCCATAACGATGCTCAAACGCGGTGTCGGAGCGTTGGCAAATCCAAACAGATACATATCCGCCAATGGTGAATACACGACTCCAAGAGTTGAAGCCTGCGCTTCTCCACCAGAAAGCCAAAAGGTTCCTATCGGTTGATCGAGTCGAGACAACGCGCCGAGTGATTGACCAGGCTTGGCAGGATCGTCGAACACAAGCCATTGACGTCGCGTCCCCTCAGAAAGCGGAACATCTTCATCAAAAACGGATTTGACAAGCAACATAATGTCATACAAATCCGCCATCCCTGTAGGATGTTCCTTCACCTCTTGCCATGATTCGGCATCTTGATGTGGAGCAATATAGTTTTTTGCAGACTGCACGTTGGTACGCTCAGGCAATGGGAATCCCAGGTCGTCCTCGTCCAGGACATCAAAGATCGTGTCCTGTAATGCCTGCTGCAATGTCATTCCAGTTTGTTTCTCCAACCAGAGAACAAGATGGTCCATGGCATCATCCTGACCGGACCGAAGGACGTCGCGCACGGTTTTGTCAACACCAGGAATCATGTCATCAAGCGTAATCGTTCCAGCTTGGAGAGAACACCATGTCCATACCGTCACCAGAAATGGACGTAATCCATCAAGAGACATGCGCGTTTGCGGTGTGAGGGCAACGTCTTGCATCGCATCGGCCGACCCGGCCGCCGCCAACACAAGACGTTTTCCCGGAATCCAGGCGGCGACCATCATGCCGGGAGCCGCGTGCGCATCAACCTCGGCTTGAACGACCTTCTGCCACACCGCCGGGGCTTCCCGCCATGGGCGTTTATCGATACCGGCAACGCCTACCCCAATGGGAAGTGCGAGACTCAAACAAACCCATGCTATCAGCAAACGCAGCATGCAATTGTCCTCTTTGGCTTGTTCACAAGGTGTTCTCCCCTTTTGATGTTCTATGGCAGACACTCTCCTACGAATGACCAAAAGGAGAAAGACAACGCACAGAAACGAAGCACTACCGAGCGTTCATATAGTCAGCAAGGTCAGCCATGGGAATGGTTTCTTGCTGGCCGTTTTCCATATTCTTCACCGTCACTGTGCGAGATTCGCATTCAGATTGGCCCAAAATGAGACAGAAACGGGCATTGGCTTTGTCCGCCTGACGGAACTGACTTTTCGCGCTTTTGGCCTCCAGGGCTGTCACTCCGGAAAGACCGGCACGTCGCAAACTTTGCGCTAATTCCAAACTTGTGGACAAGCCGGTGCCATCCAGTACCACAAAGAAGAAATCCGGCTTGGGCGGTATCCGCTCCGCCAGCAACAATGCCAACCGTTCCATGCCGCAAGCAAAACCCACACCGGGCAAATCCGGTCCATCCAACGCCGAAATGAGCCCATCATACCGGCCACCACCCGCCACCGACGACTGGGAACCGATATCTCCGGACACCACTTCAAATGTCGTGCGCGTATAATAATCCAATCCCCGAACGAGACGCGGATTGATGGTATACGTCAATCCAGCAGCATTGACGGGATCAAGCACAGCGGCAAAATGATCTTTACAATCCGGACAGCAATGTTCCGATAACTGTGGAGCATTCTCAGTCAATTCCTTACAGCGGGGGACCTTGCAGTCGAGGACACGTAAAGGATTCGACGACTTACGACGACGGCAATCCTCACACAATTCGTCTTCGGGCAGTGTCGCAAGGAAGTCCGCCAACGTCTTGAGATACACCGGCCGGCACTCGCGACATCCCAAGGAATTGATTTCAAACGAAAGTTTATTCAGACCGATTTCTGTCAGAAAATGGCCGAGCATAAGAATAACTTCAGCATCGAGAATAGCCGCAGAAGAACCGAACGCTTCGACGTCGATTTGATGAAACTGCCGCATGCGGCCTTTTTGGGGGCGTTCATAGCGAAACATCGGGCCATAGGCATACAGTTTCGTTACACTTCCGGCATCCGCATAGAGTTTATTTTCAATATAGGCTCGCACCGCGCCGGCCGTAGCTTCCGGCCGTAGAGTCAGGCTCCGACCTTTCCGGTCGGGAAACGTGTACATTTCTTTTTGCACGACATCAGTTTCTTCACCAATGCCGCGAGCAAAAAGCTCGGTGCGTTCCAACACCGGCAAACGCAACTCGTCATATCCATACAGAGAAAATACCCGCGTTGCGGTTTGTTCCATAAACGCATACGCGTTGGAAACAGGCGGTAAAAGATCAGCAAAACCCTTGATTTTTTTTATCATGTCAATCCTCGTCGGAAAAGTATCGGAAGATGAAAAAGGCGGAGAACGATAGATAACACGAGAGTAAATGTCAAAACCGAGAGTTATACGCATTTCGTTGCCACGAGGCACGCAGCCTTCAATTGACGGTGTCATCTATCTCCCATAGTATTCCGGCTATGAATACAATCTCATGGTATGACGTGGTTGGAGTTGCAGGCTCCATCACCATCGTGGCGACCTACCTGCTGCTGCAAACTGGACGCATGTCGAGCAAAACCTGGCCATATTCAGCACTCAATCTTGTTGGAGCGGCCGCGATTCTCCTCTCACTTGTCCATCACTTCAACTTGGCCGCATGTGTCATTGAAGGATTTTGGCTTCTCATCAGCATCTATGGTTTACAAAAAAGTTTACGTTTAAAAACACCCGCCACTGCTCAAGCTCCGACCGATTCGGCTTGACCACCGTTTCACGCCATGACAGGGTTTCCTCCAACTTTTATCTTCTCTCCACTCTTCTTGCTTTTTACACCACGCATTGGGCGCCTTTGTTGAACCCAAGTTGATGACGGAAGAAAAAGGCCAGGTCCATTGTGACCGATGGTCATTGTCGTCTTTTCTTCATCAATACTCTCAGCAAGGTTTCCCTCCATGCACGACGCGGACACAGTTCCCGGTTGCGTTGGATGCGGCTGGTGCTGCCTCCATGATCAATGCGACCTTTCCCATCGTCTCTATGGTTATCAACGACGCTGCCCCGATATTTTCTGGTGCGATACAACTCATCGCTACTGGTGCAAGCAAGCCGTGGCTCCGCAAAATACTTCCGAGCGTACAGAATTGTTTATTGGTGAAGGCTGCTGCAACCGATTCAATTCATGGAGAGATGACGTCACAAAGCGGGAATAGAAACATGACACGCGCTTGAGATGGCACATGGACAACATTTCCCTTGACATGAACCCCAAAACCATGTCTTTTTTTTGCCGCGTGTTGTTCGACCGACTTTCCGGCCCCACCACGCTCTCCACTCCATTTGAGATGGGGGTGGGTATATTATGCTTGACGTTTTCCATATTTGTGGTTAAATAGTTTTGTTGAGTGTCGAGCTCAACACGAACCGGCTATGTCCGATTCACGCAGAAGCGGCCTTTGGCCTTGGGAAGTGGTCCCACTTCTGCCCCTGTGTCCACACACCAGTGAGGATAATAATGGACCCTGACAGTCGAAGTTTTCAATTCACATGATGCCGTTGCTCCCTCATTGAGGCTAAGCACGGCCTTACCGAGGGAGGATAGTATTATGGTCTTCGATATTATTATCGGGTTGACATTTTTTGCACTACCGGTTTGGATTTCTCTTCTTCTCTGGCGCTTTAGCGATGCAATTTAGTGTTTGACCCAGCAGGGTCAGGCCCGCATGCCACAAGGCAGCAACATTTCGGCGATATATAAATTTTAGCCGCATCTCTTTCGAGGTGCGGCTTTTTTATGTTCTGCGTGCGGCGTGCGCTTTCGGCATAGCGCTAAATAGAAAGACTATTTGATTGTGGGTTCATGGCATTCAGTCGCTCGTCCAAGTGAACACACGCAATGCGCTTCGCACCAATGGAGAACGAATTGTTCGCGTATTCCAAGAAAGTCCACCGCCCCTCCCCGAATAAAAAAGCCACAGAACGGATGTCTTCCGTTCTGTGGCCTGAATATCTGTTTCAAAACTTATCGAGACGTTGTGTAGCGCAATCGGTTATGCGGCAAAACGAGCAGTATCGACCCCAGCGCTGACTTCGCGAACCCCCTTGACGCGCATCGCAATCTTTCTTGCCTTGGCAGCAACAACTTCTTCCTGGAGCAGCGGTGCAGTGATGCTCACCACACACTTTCCGTCATGGCAGGTCGCTTTGACTTCGTCAAACGATTGCAGCAACTCCGCTTCGGTTCTTGCCGAAAGCGCTTTGTCCTTCAGCGCAGCCATAGTTTCACCGGTCTCTTCAAAAGCCTTCCGGCCCGCCATATCGACAATGGTTTCCACGGCCTTATCAATACCCACCGAACTGACATTGATAATCAGATCGTACAAATGCGGATCGGAGTTATCTACCCCGTAAATGTTACGCGTCCATTCACGACGTGCGCGGTCAACAAGCTCAATGCGACGCTTCGCGGTTTCGGTACTCAGACCATGGGCAGCGGCTTCTTCACGGACACGGTCATCGATGTCGGCAACGATGCGAATTTTCAGCGCTCCCGGAACGTCTTGCAGGAAGACTTGCCCGGCCAAACCGTGATAGACGATGCATCCTTTTTCCATATGCTCAAAAAACGCAGCGCGAAAGAAGGCCAAGTGGCGACGCCAATTCCCGAACAAACGACGAAGACCTTTCGGCGACTCGGACAACGCCTTTTCAATACGCGCTTCCGGTATGTCGGACTGCTGAGCCGCTTCAAAAATGATGTCACGCCCAACACTTTCAAAACCGAGCTGTTCGGCCACGCGCTTGGCAACGATTTCACCATGGGTCTTCGAATCACGAGAAATACTGATAATCGACATATGAAAAACCTTCCTTTGGGGGTTTGCTGTTCGTATCCCTTCTAGCAAAGGCGATGCCAAAACAGATTTGGCCCCAATTCACACGAATTTGAAGATTTTTTGAAAGATCATTGTGCAACATGAGCGTTGCTTTTTGCATCATACAAAAGTAAAAACCATGCTAACATATCAAAAGAAAACAAAAATCAAACTAAATGTTGCGTAAAGCAACGCCGTCGCTTTACGCAACACACACGGTTTCCCTCATTGCTGCACAGCAATCATGCGACCTAAAATACGTTACAACGCACCATGAAGCGGATCACTACACGAAGAATACCCCCTCAATGGCACTCTATCTGGAAAAAAGACAACGAGAGAAACCGTTCAATGCCCCTGGCGCTTCAATTTGCGCCACAGCGATGCACGGTTGATACCGAGGATACGTGCCGCTTCGGTCTTGTTTCCGTCTACGGCATCAAGGACTTGATGAATATAACTCTCTTCCATGGCGGCCAGACTTGGCAGGTTGTCGGCCCCGGGTAATGGAAGAACGGTCGATTTATTGCGTAATGCAGCAGGCAGGTTGTCACGCACGATCACCGGGCCATCACTGAGAATAACGGCTCGTTCCAGAATATTTTCCAGTTCACGAACATTTCCGGGGAAAGAATGCGAGAGGAGTAAGTTCATGACCTCATCCGATACCCGTTCCACGGGTTTATTGAACTCGGCTCCATACTTGTCGAGAAAAAAGCGAACAAACAATGGAATATCATCAAGACGCTCACGAAGCGGCGGGATGCGTAAGACAAAAACATTCAGGCGATAATATAAATCCTCACGAAAATGCCCCGAGCGAACTTCCTCAATGAGTTCACGGTTTGTGGCCGCAATCACCCGGACATCGACAAGAATTTCCTCCGTTCCCCCCACGCGTGTAATGCGTCGTTCCTGAAGCACGCGTAACAACTGGACTTGCATGGCCGATGGTGTTTCACCAATCTCGTCCAGCATGAGCGTGCCACCGTGCGCAGCTTCGAACAACCCTTTCTTGGTGTGCAGCGCTCCGGTGAATGCTTCTTTTTCATGACCGAAAAGCTCATTGGAAAGCAATTCTTCCGATAATGCTCCGCAGTTGACTGCAACGAATTTTCTATCGGCACGTGGACTCATTTGATGAATCATGCGTGCAACAAGTTCCTTGCCTGTCCCGGTCTCACCAAGAATAAGCACGGTACAGTCGAGCCGGGCGACCTTCTCCATATTTTTCCGTAATCGTACAATGGCCGGACTGCGCCCAACGAGTTTCGGTCCTTCGCGTCGCCCGAGAATCTCACGTAATTCGCGGAGTTCAATGGTCAGCATACGCTTTTCCATCGCTTTTTGAGCAAGCGCCCCCATTTCCTCTGCCTTGAATGGCTTGGAGAGGTACGAAAACGCTCCCTTTTGCATGGCATCGACGGCTTCACGCACCGAAGGGTCTCCGGTGACGATGATGACTTCCACATCGGGACGAACATCTTTCACTCGCTCCATAGTGGCGACTTCGTCAACTTCCGGTTCGCGCGTATTGATAATGACGAGATCAAATTCCTCTTTGTTGAGTCGATCGAGCAAGGCAGTTTGTTCAAATTCCTTGTGGACCTCATGCCCAAACTGACCAAGGACATCGATCAATCGTTCAAGACAAACGGGATCGTCGTCGTAAATGAGTATTCGTCCGCGCATGGCCCCGTCTTACGTGACTTCGTGGTGAAACAAAAGGTTTCTCATCCACCCCGGCACAAGACAAACCAGGAAGCATTGTGCTAACAGCGTTTCCTCATCGTGGTTTTCCCTTCATGCCTTCAAACTCTTCTCCGTATAAATGGAATGCTTTCTATGCGGATTATCTTTATTCAGCCTCCTCCATGGAAACTTGCTCAACCTGGACAGCCGCCGTATACAGGACCACTCGGTCAACCACAAACCGGTGCCGATGTTGTCACCGATCCGTTTTACCAAGTTATCCCATTCGGGCTTCTCAGCTTGGCTGCTCAGAGCATGGCCAAGGCGCACCATGTATCCGTGGTCAATTTATCAGCGTTCGCCTGGGATGATGTCGTCACATTCCTCGACAACTCTCCTGCCGATATCTTTGCCATCACAGCCATCACATCGAACCGACGCGGTCTTAGTGCCGTTGCCGACTATGCCAAGACCCGCTGGCCGTCTTCACTTGTGGTTGCCGGGGGGCCCCATGTCTCCGCGCTCCCATTGGAAACGCTGTCCCATATTCCAGCTATCGACTGCGTCGTTATTGGTGAAGGTGAACGCACATTTGAGGAACTCATCCATCGTTATGAAGCCGGTCGCTCTCTGTATGGTCTCGCAGGTGCCGCCGTACGTCACAATGGCGCTCCAGTTCTTGGCCCAAAGCGCGCACGCATCCGGGATCTCGATAGTCTTGTTTCACCGCTCCGTTACTTTGACACCCCGGTTATTCTGTCGTCTCGAGGCTGTCCCGGCCACTGTACATTCTGCGGGAGCAAGGCACTGTGGGGAAATACGGTCCGCTTCAATAGTCCGGGCTACACCCTCGACATGATCGAAACCGCCGTCCGTCGGCATGGTCGACGCGTCTTGGCCATCAAAGACGATACGTTCACCGTCAACAAAGCGCGAGCCATGGCGGTTTGCCAAGGCATTCTGGAACGCAAGCTCAACCTTCTCTGGAGTTGTGACGCGCGCGTTGACAATGTGGACGAAGAACTGCTCATAGCCTTACGCAAGAGCGGTTGCGCCAGTTTGAGCTTCGGTGTCGAGTCGGCCAGCCCCACTATCCTTCAAAACATTGGTAAGCGCATCAACACCGAACGCATTCTCCATGTCACACGGTTGGCTCAAAAATACGGCTTCCATGTGCATTATTATATGATGATGGGAAACCAAGGAGAAACACTCGAAACATTTCGGCAGAGCGTTGAATTTGTTCAAACCGCCAAACCTGACACCGCATTCTATTGCAATCTCTGCATTTATCCTGGAACTCCGGAATATGAACGGCTTCGTACTGCTGGATTATCTCCGGAAATCTTCTTTTCCGGCGATTTTGCAGAACTGAATGTCTATCTCGGCAACTCAGCGGATAAAGCTCAGGTATATGACCTTTATCACGAGCACTGCGGCGCAAGTCATGTTGCCGCCCCCACACTGGAACAGCGTGTCGAAGTCGCACACGCGTTGCCGAATCTTCATGCCGCCCATCTCGACTTGGCCACTTCCTGCATGCAAGCACACGATGCTCACGCAGCCCGAGTGCACGCCAAGCAAGCGCTGGAGATGGGGCATCCTTTGCCTCATCTCTGTTACAATGTGCTCGCCGCTGCCATGGCAGCACTTCATAAATACAATGCAGCTCGCGGATACTTGTTGCGTGCCAAACGATATACCGACCACCCGATCATTGAAAAAAATCTGCATCGCCTCAACGCGCAACACAACGATCTTGATCCAGTTATTCCAGTAGACGTCGGTTTTGGAAACACACAACCGATAATGCCCGGCTCCCTCTCCATTGTCCGCTATGATCAGTATGGCAAGCCCCAGACTGTCACACTCGGCCCCAAGCCTTCTCCCGTTATGGGACATCTCGAAACAATTACCCCGACCATCTCAGGTTGGGCTGTCAACACAGACGACCCCACCCCCCTTGTTGTCGAAATCGACATTGACGGCTCCACCTGGAGCATCGTCGCCGACCTACAACGCCCCGATGTCAAAGCCGTCGTGGGAGGAAGCGGCCGGTGTGGGTTTGTCTTCATGCCACCGGCTTCATCGCTACGCAATTGTCCCCAAAAAGTTGGGCTCTTCATCCCAGATCATCCCGGCGCATCCATCACAGGCACACCTCGAAAAGCCCTTTTGGCTGGCATCATAGGATATCTCGACGAACTGACTGAGAATTCGCTTTCCGGCTGGGCTATACAGCGACCAGAAACCAATGCCCCCATGACCATCAGGGCCTTACTCGACGGCGTTCCTGCCGGGCAAACCGTGACGGACGTTCCTCGAAACGATGTCAATCAATTGCATGGAACAAACGGTAATCCAGGGTTTATACTCCCTTTGACCAACACCATAACCGAGACACATCACCTCACCGTATTGGCCGGTCCCGATCGTACTGTGATTTTTGAGGGAGATGTAGAAAGACGTCCATCCGGAAGTATTCTCATACATTAAGAAAAGAAGAACTCGCTTTTCCTTTCCGGAAATATCACTCATCCCTCTCGATGGTATAGAGTATCATACACACGATCGAGAGGATGACATTTCCCATCAATACAGTCCTTTCAAACCAGCCGAAAGCGCATTTCAACACCAGTTCACTGAAACTCTCTTCTGTTGACGATACCGACCGAAGAAAGTTCCGACCAATTCAACAACCCGAAAAGTCATCGTATTTTCGCTACTCCTCAATTCGAGGAGTGGACTTTTTTTTCTGATTTTCACCCCCCATCACATAAAATTATGTTATAGCTTTTGACAAAAATCACATCCTCAACAACCGCTTCAAGCGGACGTTTCGAAAAGACGTTGTCTTTCGGGCACGATGAGGCTGTTGAACAAGAATCTTTTGGAGGGCGGAAGGAGCGACATTTAGGATGTAATCGTTTTCATCATTCGGTTTTTGAAAGTAGCGAAACAGGAGCAAAATTAAGGACAACAAACAGAACCATGCAAATGGCTCGACATTTCCTTACAATCAAACGCATTTATAGCGCATTCTGAATTAATTAAGGAGAAATCCTTTTCAAAGAAATAGGTCAAAAAACAAGTATATTAAGAAAGAATAAAAATGATTATTGACATTTTTTTGTAAACGATTACATAATCAACTCCAGACACAAACCAGGAGGCAGCAATGATCGAATTCGACGAACGCACCATCATCCTGGGCGCGCAAGTGGCAGGGAAACACGACGCCATCGAGCGCGTTGCCAAAACACTGGCGGACCTTGGATACATTGACCCCGAGTATGTCAGCAGCATGCTCGCCCGAGAATCCGTCGCAAATACCTACCTTGGCAATGGCATCGCCATTCCGCATGGCTTGCCCGAAGGCCGTAATCTCATCAAAAAAACCGGTGTCGCAGTATTGCAAGTTCCGGACGGGGTCACCTGGAATCCGGGAGAAACTGTGTATCTTGTCGTCGGCATCGCCGCCAAATCAGATGAACATATTCCTATCCTGACCCGTCTCACACATGTTCTCGACGATCCTGACACCACAGAACGTCTGGCGGTAACCAAAGACCCTGCGGACATTGTTCAAGCTCTGCGCGAAGGCGAAACAACCAAGAAAAAGCCGGCTCCGACCATGGACCTCACCGGGTTTGACGACTCGGTCGATGTGGTCATCACGGGCGCCCATGGATTGCATGCCCGCCCGGCAACGTTTTTCGTCGACGTTGCCAAGAATTATGATGCAGAAATTTTTGTGGAATTTGATGGACGAACTGCCAACGGGAAAAGTTTGGCGTCTCTTCTCAAACTTGGCGTCACTGCCGGCAAGACCATCCGCCTCCATGCCAAAGGTCCCGAGGCGAGAGCAGTTCTGGCGGAGTTGAAAATTGCGGTGGATGCCGGTCTGGGCGACGAAGACGAAGACAAATCCGCAACGGTGGCACGGCCAGCCCATTGCTGGACTCCTTTAGAGGTAAAACAAACCATACCAGGAATCAGCGCTTCTCCTGGACTGGGTATTGGTCCAGTCAAACAATTTACCCATAGCCGCATTGTTGTCGAAGCCAATGCCAAAGATCCAAAACATGAACGGACGGCGCTTCACGAAGCCATTGCCGCCGCCAAACTCAATTTGCACAACCTCTATGAAGAAGTTCGGGCTCGCGCCGGCGTGCAACGCGCTGCTATCTTTCGTGCCCACGAAGCGTTTTTGGAAGACCCGGAACTCCTCAGCGAGGCCGAGGAATCCATTGAGCGAGGGAAGAGTGCCGGTTTTGCCTGGCGCCAAACCATTGAATCTCGTGTTCGTATTCTTGAACAACATGACGATCCAATTCTAGCCGGTCGCGCGATGGATCTCCAAGATGTCGGCCGACGTGTACTCCGCCATCTTGCCGGGGTTGTTCAGGACGAGTTCGTTGCTCCGAACACACCAGTCATTCTGGTCGCCGAAGACCTCACTCCGTCGGATACGGCGACGCTTGATCCTTCTCGTATTCTTGGCTTCTGCACAGCAGCCGGAGGCCCCACGTCGCATTCAGCCATCATTGCTCGATCACTCAGCATCCCGGCCATTGTCGGTGCCGGGCCGGCTGTACTCAAAATCGAAGACGGTACCAGTGGCATCCTCGATGGCGACGCCGGTATGCTGTATATTGAACCGAGTCAGAATGACCTTGAAACCGCTGCTCAGGCGCAAAAGAAACTTGATGATGTCCGCGACGAAGAACACGCTGCTCGTTTCCAGCCTGCGTTAACCATTGATGGAGAACGCGTGGAAGTGGTCGCCAATATTGGCAAGGCCAACGAAGCCGAACAGGCCGTCAATGCTGGCGCCGAGGGTGTCGGTCTCATGCGAACGGAATTCCTTTTTCTGGGTCGAGAAACTCCACCCGACGAGGAAGAGCAATTTCAAAGTTACAGCGCCATGGTTGAGGCGCTCAACGGATTGCCCATCATTATCCGCACCTTGGATATTGGTGGAGACAAAGCCGTTCCCTATCTCGATTTGCCTCATGAGGATAATCCGTTCTTGGGAGAACGGGGTATTCGCTTGTGCTTAAATCGCCCTGAACTGTTCCTTTCTCAGCTTCGTGCCATTTACCGTGCTTCGAAAAAAGGTCCCGTGCGCATCATGTTCCCTATGATCACGACTCTCGAAGACCTGTCTGCTGCAAAACGACTTGCTGAAAAAGCCCGCATCGAAGTCGGTGCCGAGCCTGTCGATATCGGCATCATGGTCGAAGTCCCGTCAGTGGCGGTCATGGCCTCCGAATTTGCGCGAGAAGTCGACTTCTTCTCGGTGGGTACCAACGATTTGACCCAATACGTCATGGCCATGGACCGATTGCATCCGTCTCTGGCTGCACAGGCCGACAGTCTGTACCCAGCCATTTTACGCCTGATACGTCAAGTGGTGGACGCGGCCAACGAGGCCGGCATCTGGGTCGGCGTGTGTGGTGGACTCGCGGGAGAACCGCTTGGTGCCGTCATTCTCGCCGGGCTCGGCGTGCATGAGTTGAGCATGGTTGTCCCAAGCGTTGCCGCCGTCAAAGCGAAACTCCGGTCTATCCGTATGGCCGATGCGCGAGAATTAGCGCAAAAGGCTCTCGCTTGTCGTAATGTCAAACAGGTCCGTGCGCTTCATCTGCCCTAACGCAAACGGCAGATCACCATGCCAAGGAGAGAAAGCATGCCGAAAACGCATTCCATTGTAACAATTACCATGAACCCAGCGCTTGATCTGGCATGTACCGTCGAGAATTTCTCGATCGGCGCGGTCAATCGAGTAAGCCGGGCACAAACCGATGCAGGAGGCAAAGGCGTCAACATTGCCAAGCTCCTGCGTCAGTTTCATGTACCCGTGGTCGCGACCGGTTTCTTAGGGGACGTCAATCCGCACCTTTTCGAACTGCTTTTTCGCGAACAGAACATCACCGATGCTTTTGTGCGCGTCCCCGGCGAAACTCGTACGGATATCAAAGTTCTTGATCCCACGACGCAGACCACAACAGATATTAATTTTCCAGGACTCAATCCGACACAGAACCATATCGACCGACTTTTCAAGATGGTCGAAACCCTCGCGCAAAACGCCTCCACGGTTGCGATTGCCGGGAGTATCCCCGCGGGGCTGTCCCCACACATCGTGGCTGAACTTGTCTCTATGCTCCGCACGTGCGGTGTCCGAACCGTTGTGGATACGAGTGGGCCAGCATTTCTCCACGCCGTTAAGGCCATCCCCTCGCTCATCAAACCCAATGCATTCGAATTGAGCGAATATCTGGGGCGACCGGTCAACACACCGCTGGAAATCGTTACGGAGGCTCGCGGACTCGTTGCGACGGGAATTGAAACCGTTGTTGTCTCTCTTGGCGAAGATGGCGCTCTGTTCATCAATGAACAGGAAGCACTGTGGGCCAAACCGCCGCGTGTTGACGTCGTCAGCACGGTCGGTGCGGGGGATGCCATGGTTTCCGGACTGTGCGCCGGCATAGCACTTGGCAAATCCCTTGCGGAGAGTGCCCGGCTGGCCACGTCACTTTCCGCCGCCGTGGTTACACAACCCGGCCCAAGTTTGTCGAATCTCGATCTTGCGGCGTCATTTGAATCTCAAGTGACCGTTCAATCGCTCGACTTTTAAGGAGAAGCTTCATGAAAAATATCGTCGCCGTTACCGCATGTCCTACAGGGGTGGCGCACACCATCATGGCTGCCGAAGCACTGAAGAAGGTCGGTGAGAGTATGGGGCATCATGTCGTTGTGGAAACGCAGGGCTCCGAAGGAATCAAAAATGAGCTTTCTGCCAACGATATTGCGAACGCCCATGTTGTTATTATAGCGTCAGATATCCACGTGGATCCGAGTCGCTTTGTCGGAAAACCACTCTATGCGGTCACCACAAGCGAAGCCATTCGCAAAACACAAGCCGTTATCGATGCGGCATTGGCAGAAGCCGCCGAGGTAGAAGAGGAACCCGAACTTGCTGTTCAAGCTCCTGCATCCGATCAGGCGCCGGTTTTACCGTCTTCGGGAAGCAAGTTCATTGTCGGGGTCACCTCTTGCCCCACCGGCATTGCTCATACCTTCATGGCTGCCGAAGCATTGCGTAAAGCCGCCGAAGCCATGGGACATGAAGTCAAGATTGAAACCCAGGGATCCGTCGGCGCCAAAAACGTTCTGACTCCGGAAGAAATCGCCCGAGCGGATGCTGTGGTTATTGCTGCAGACGCGTACGTCGATAAAACGCGATTCGAGGGAAAAGCCTTATACGACACCTCGACCAAAGCGGCATTGCATGATGGCAAAAAAGTTATCGAAGAAGCCTTGGCGGCCAAACCGCAAATAAACAAGGACCTTGGAACCAAAGTTGCTGAAGCCAAAAAAGAACGTTCGGAGTCACGAACCGGCCCCTATCGCCACCTTATGACCGGGGTCTCCTACATGTTACCGGTCGTCGTGGCCGGGGGGTTACTCATCGCTCTGGCTTTTGCTTTCGGTGGTATTTATGCCGGCGACCAGCAAGGCACCTTGGGCTGGGCGTTGATGCAAATCGGTGGAGCAACGGCTTTCTCATTGTTTGTCCCAGTCTTAGCAGGGTTTATTGCTTACTCCATTGCGCAGCGTCCCGGGATTGCCCCCGGTCTCGTTGGCGGTATGCTGGCCAGCACTGTCGGAGCCGGGTTTCTTGGAGGGATCGTTGCCGGTTTCCTGGCGGGGTATCTGACCAAGTTTCTTAACGATATCATCAAACTGCCTCGTGACTTGCAGGGTCTCAAACCTGTTCTTATTCTGCCGTTCCTGTCGACCCTGGTGGTTGGCTTACTCATGATCTATGTCATCGGTCCCCCGGTTAAAATCGCCCTGACGGCACTGACCGAATGGTTGCAGGGCATGCAAAACACGAGTGCCGTTGTCCTCGGTCTGATTCTGGGTGGCATGATGGCCTTTGATATGGGTGGCCCAGTCAACAAAGCTGCCTATACGTTCAGCGTCGGACTGCTCGCCAGCAAGATTTATGGTCCCATGGCAGCGGTTATGGCCGCCGGAATGACTCCTCCCCTGGCGTTGGGTCTTGCAGCGACATTCTTCAAGAATCGTTTTACGGAAGAAGAAAACGAAGCGAGTAAGGCAGCACTTGTCCTTGGGCTGTCGTTTATCACGGAAGGTGCCATTCCATTTGCCGCCCGCGATCCGTTCCGAGTTATTCCCTGCATCATGATCGGCTCGGCCGTGACCGGAGCATTATCCATGGTTTCAAATGTCTCTCTCATGGTTCCGCATGGCGGGGTATTTGTCCTTCTTATCCCCAATGCCGTGACACATCTTCTTGCCTATACGTCGGCAATCCTTGTTGGGACGCTAATTTCTGTGGCAGCATTGTTTATCGTCAAACGGCCGCTGACACAAAGTTAAGAGAAATGACAAGAAAAGGTTGCGCATTGACGTAGAGATTGACTATGTCAGCGTGTATAGAAGCAGTTCATTGCCGTACTGGACAACACATCAACACAGGAGACTCCTACATGGCTTCACAAAATCTCCACAAAACCATTTACGAAATCTCGCGTGTCATCAACTTGAGTCTCAAACCCGGCGAAGTTTTGTCCCAAATTGCCGAGCAGACGACCAAGGCGATGCAGGCCAAAGGCTGCTTTATCCGTGTCCTCAGCCACGATGGAAAAACCCTGGAACCGGGAGCTTATTTCGGCCTCTCCGATCGCTATGCCCACAAAGGCCCTGTGGAAGTGGAAAAATCCAAACTTGATCAAGACGTACTCAAAGGCGAAATTGTAACCATTGCCGATGTCAGCGAAGACGACCGTTTCCAATACCCCAAGGAAGCGGCCGAAGAAGGATTACGCTCGCTTGTGGTTCTGCCGCTTTCCGTTGGTGGCGACAAAGTGATCGGCTCTATCCGTGTCTACTCCGGCGAAGCCCGCACATTCGATGAAGAAGAATTGGACTTCCTGCGCTGCATTGCGAACTTGTCCGGATTGGCCCTGGAAAACGCCCGCATGTATTCTGCTCTCAAACGTGCAAAGCAACTGGCGGATGAATACACGTACCAAGTTTTTGAGGATTAATTATTATGAGCAAAGTTAAAGTCGGTATCAACGGATTCGGCCGCATTGGTCGCCAGGTTCTCAAGACCATTTGGGAACGGCATCGTGATGTTATGGAAGTCGTTGCGATTAACGACCTTTTCGATATCAAAACCAACGCGCACTTGCTTGCTCACGACACCTGCTACGGCAAGTTTGCCCCAAGCGTGACTGTCGAAGACGATAAAATGCATATCGGCGACGACTTCACCGTCCAGAGCTTGGCTGAACGCGACCCCCGCATGTTGCCCTGGGGCAAGATGGGTGTCGATGTTGTCATTGAATCCACCGGGATTTTCCGTACCGGCCCCAAGGCCATGCAGCACGTGGAAGCCGGTGCCAAACGTGTCGTTATCTCCGCCCCGGCCAAGGAAGAAGATGCGACTCTGGTCATGGGCGTTAACCACACCACCTATGATCCGGACAAACACGTCATCATCTCCAATGCGTCGTGTACGACCAACTGCCTGGCTCCGGTCGTCCATGTCATGCACAACGCCTTCGGCATCATCAAAGGCGTGATGACCACCATTCACTCCTACACCAACGACCAACGTATTTTGGACTTACCGCACAAAGATTTGCGTCGTGCCCGGGCTGCGGCCTGCAACATGATCCCCACCACGACAGGTGCGGCCAAAGCGGTGGCATTGGTTATTCCGGAAATGGCCGGTCGTTTCTCCGGCTATTCCGTACGCGTTCCCACACCGACGGTTTCTTTAGTGGATTTCGTTGCCGTGCTGGAAAAAGATGCCACGACTGAAGATCTCAGAGCAGAATTGAAGAAAGCAGCTGAAGGCGAACTCAAGGGCATCCTGGGCTACTCCACGGACCCCTTTGTTTCTTCGGACTACATCGGGAACTCGCATTCGTCCATCGTGGACGCCGATTTCACGGAAGTACAATCCGGCAACCTCGCCAAAGTGTATTCCTGGTACGATAACGAATGGGGTTATTCCTGCCGCGTCGCCGATCTCATCGCCTACATGATCGAACGTGGAATCTAACACCCAATTTCAAAATCATCTCCCCCAAGAAGGTCTCGTCGGCATGCCGGCGAGGCCTTCTTCCATGGGAGAAAGACACGACTTCAGCTCAACATCAAAACAAGCCGTTATTCCGCCCACGTATCAAGATCGATGATACCAAGACGAGCGGCGGTTTTGACGAGTTCGACAGCACTCGACAATTCCATTTTGCCCATGATGTGCGAACGGTGATTTTCGACGGTTTTGGGGCTGATAAAAAGCTTCTCTGCAATCTCTTTTGTGGAGAGTCCTTCGGCGAGAAGACGAAAAATTTCCTGTTCGCGACTGGTGAGGGCACTATATCCTTGATCACTCTTCTGATCGTGCTTCGGTCCTCCCACAAGACGACGGACGACTTCCGACGATACCGCCGCATCCATCCAGGTCTCTCCAGCGGTAACGGCTTCCAGGGCTTGCCCTAGCTTTTCTGCTGCCGAATCTTTGACAAGGTACCCTTTTGCACCGGCTTGAAATGCCGCGGTAATATAGTCGACCTTTGAATGCATGCTGACAATCAATACCGCCGTACTCGGACTCTTTTCGAGAATGGTTGAACACAATTCGATACCCGAGCCGCCAGGCAAGGAGATATCGACCAAAGCAATGTCAGGCATGTGCTCGGTAATAACATCTATCCCTGGCTCCACATCACCAGCTTCGCCCACAACCGTATACCCCGGTGTTCTGGCGAGCATAGTCTTCAAGCCTTCTCGAAATAACGGATGATCATCGACAATGATGACGCGCTTGTCAGCCATGCTGGTGTTGCCCTCCGATTGGTGCTTGTGCAAAAATACGTGTTCCTTTTCCAGGAATGGACGTGACTTTGAAACTCCCGCCGATCACTTCGGCACGCTCGCGCATCCCATGCAATCCCATCCCGGAAACAAGACCGTCAGTCTGATCAAGATCATCTTGAGAAAATCCTTTTCCATTGTCTTCAATACGTAAAAGAATCATGGGGTGCGATGCGACCAATCGAACGGTCACACGTGTCGCTTCGGCATGTCTCTTGACGTTATTCAGAGCTTCCTGCAGCAATCGATATAAATTGATCTCGGTATCGAAATCAAGGTCAAGTCCTTCAACTCCCACACAAGAGACGTCTAAAGCAATACCTGTAGTTTCTTCGAATTCTTCACAATGGCGCATGACGGTTTTGCAGAGGCCAAGCTTGTCAAGATTCGGGGGACGAAGTCCATAGGCAAGCTCACGCACAGAAGCAATAGCCTTGTGGAGAATAAGCGAAGCTTTGGCAATACGATCGTGCAATGCTGGTGGAACAAATTCCATATCATCAAGCATGGTTTCATAGGTAATACGCAGACTGGATAAATCTTGTGCAACATTGTCATGGAGATCCCGTGAAATACGCAACCGCTCGTTCTCTTGCGCTAAAAGCAAACGTCCCGTGAGATCTTTGATCCGCCGTTCTGCCTTGTTGCGCTCGGTAACATCGCGCAAGATAGCGATAATAAATCGATGTTTTCCCAATTCAAGACTGCGAGCACTGACAACAACATCAAATCGGTCATCGGGACCAATGACCACAGCTTCACGCATAAGCGCCCCTGAACGGACTGTATCGTCGAGAATGGAGCGAGCTTTATTATCGGAAGTCTCGAACAGGCTCGAAAATCCCGTGCCAACAGGATCTGCACTGCGAAACAACTGTCCCAAAGCTTGGTCGTTAGCCTGGACAATGGTGCCGTTCTCCGTATCAACCAAAACCACGGGATCAGGGCTTTGTTCAAATAATGTTCGGTAACGCGTCTCCGAAGCCCGAAGCGTGGTTTCCGCGCGTTCAATGCGGTCAAGCATAGCGTTGATCCCATCGCCGAGTTCACGAATTTCATCCCGACCGGAAACAGAAACACGAGCGGATACGTCGGCCGCATCGGTGACTGGAGCGACCTGCTGTGTCAAACTGCTGATGCGGGAAAGAACATTATGTTCAAGGAAAATAAGTGTCATCAATCCAAAAATGACGGCGACAATGGCAACAGACAATACCGTCAACCGAAGCGTCGCCAAACCTTGTTTAAAAATGGACCGTGGTTCTATGACTTGGATGACAAGGTCGGCATCCCCCTGAATACTGTGGAGCAAAACATACCCGGCGATTTCTCGATCGTTCAACGGCAAACTGGCCATTGTTCGATTATCCCGTAGCGCCCATCGTGCAACATCAGGCAGTGTCGGCGAATCCAAAGGAATTATTTCAAGACCAGCCTCGACCAACCGCGAGAGGCGTTTGACAAGACCCTTATCGAGATACCGAATCATGACTGCAGTTCCTACCGAAGGTCCTTCGTTATCACTTGTCAGTATTGGCCGTGTCGCGATAAGCGCCGGAGTGCCGAATTCCGGAACTTCAATACCGGCATGCCCTTGAGCGATATCATCGAAATGTAAATATATGGAATCCGGACCAAGTTTGGCCATGATCCAGTCCGGAATCGGTTCCACATTATTCTTTTTTAAATTGAACCCGCGCCCCGACAACGCATTCCCATTATTATCAAAAAAGAGAATGCCGTTCATGCGAATTCCAGTGAACGTCGAGTCCATTAAATTTTCCGACGGAAATTGAGCATTGCGGCCTTGAGCATAATGATAGGTGTCATCCCAGGCGGACCAATCAAGTAATATTTCGTCCATGGCCTTGAGTTCGCCCGTGACCGCATTGCGTGCTCGGAACAAATCTTTAAACAAAGCACTTCGCTCAAGTGATTCAAAGCTTTCAACAATCTGATACCGCATGAGCCCATAAATCGCTGCGACAAGAAAAAAGAACAAAATGGATATCAGTATTAACGTTGCAGCGCGGAGGCTGAGGAACGAACCATTACCAAAAGTAGAACCTTGATGTTTTTCCATAACATTCTGATATGAAGTGTTGTTTCTGTATGCTACAAAGAATAAAGAGAAATGAAATGTACTGAAAAACATCTCATAGGGCGAGGCCGTTTTGATCGATATTCAACTTTTTCCGCTCGGAGCCATTCTCACTCCGGATACCAGACTTGATAGATTGACAATTAATGCATTCAAGCACGCTGTAAACGAAGTTCTACAATCGAATCGTTTTCAAATTATTCTGGATCTCCACCAAGTTGCCTTTGTCGACTCTTCTGGACTAGGAACTCTCGTCTCAACCTTACGCACTCTTGCCACGCACGGTGGGGATATTAAATTATGTTGTCTGCGTGCTGAAATTCAGGCACTTTTTAAGTTGACGCGCCTTGATCTCGTATTTGATATCTTTGCAACACAAGACGATGCTATGTCGGCCGTTGTTCGAGCTTCTTCATCCTCCATGTCCAGCGGAGAACCCGAAACATCATGATAGTTTTTCTTAAACGGTGGGGCGCCTTGCTGCTTATTGTCTTTACTGCCGCGGTCACGCTTTCTACATTTGTGCCCGCATTCGGACATGTGGAACATGACAAAATAGGCCACGCGCTCGTTTTTGGTGGAATGTGTTTTCTTGTTCCATTTGTCTTCAAACCACGCAAAGGTGTTCTTCTTGCTTCCGGCGCAATTGTTGGACTTAGCGGCGTCCTGGAATTTCTGCAGTCTTTCGTCCCCGAACGCACAGCCAGCCTTGATGATATGGCTGCCAATATCATAGGGGCCACACTGGGGCTCTTCGCTGCCCTGCTCATCAAAAATTTCTTTGCATCCTCTGACGATGACACGCAACGAATTGAACGGCTTTAAAAAATTGTATCAAGCGGAAAGAATATTGAGGCTGGCGATCTGGAATAAATCAGAGGAGTAAGCTTATGCCACTCCTCTGCTGGATGGTTTTAAGATTGCATTTGATCAATAACGTTACGGAGATGGCGAACATGCTCGACAAGATCATCAAGCGCCCCGCTTGCCTCCGTCATACCGTGTGCCGTTTCAGCCGATATACGACTGATCTCCTCAACGGCTTGGTTAATCAAGTCGGATGTAGCAGATTGCTGTTCACTCGCCGTTGCAATGGAACGGATCTGATCGGAATTGGCTTCCACCAGGCTCACGATCTGCTCGAGTACCTTCCCAGATGATGCGGCTAAATCAGCTCCGGCTTCAATTTCCCGATTGGCGTTATCGGTCGCTTCAATGCTTTTTTTCACCCCTGTCTGAATGTGCGATATCGAATCACCAACTTCTTTCGTGGCGATCATGGTTTTTTCAGCGAGTTTGCGCACCTCGTCAGCAACAACCGCAAATCCACGCCCGGCATCTCCGGCACGAGCAGCTTCAATAGCCGCATTCAGTGCAAGCAAGTTGGTCTGATCGGCAATATCACCAATCACGTCTATAATCTGACTAATTCCCGAGGCCTGTACACCAAGGTTGTCCATATTGGCTTTCAAGGATTCTGCTTGGAGGCGTACCTGTTCAATAGCTCCAACCACATCTCGAACAACAGTTTCACCTTCAACAGCTTGAAGCCTCGTCTCATCGGCATGCGATGCCGATTCCTGCGCATGACGAGCGACTTCCAAAACAGTTGCGTTCATTTCATTCATTGCGGTGGCGGTTTCTCCTGAACGCTCTTCTTGCTGCTCCGCCCCCTGGGTCGCCTGATTAATTTGATTCAATATCTGCTCGACCGCGTCAAGAACCTGTCCAGCGATTGCATCGGCTTGCTGAGCTGCTGTTGCAATTTTTTCGTTTTGCGCAACGATACGAGCTTCCTGTTCACGATGCGTGGTCAAATCAAAATACAGCGTAATAGCACCGGCCACATTGCCATCAAGGTCATGCAGGGGGGTCGCGTTGACGTTAAGCATATGCAATGATCCATCGGGCATGGCAACTTCCATTTCTCCTTCGACACGTCGATTTTCATCAAGTGCTTGTGCCGAGCGAGGTCGCCTTGATCGATCACCGAAAAAAAATTCGGAAGCATTCTGATCAAGATAATCGGTTGGTTCACCAGTTTTTCCCAAGAGCGATAATAACTGCTCGTTCACAAACGTAATGGAGGCATCGGCATCGAGTACAAGACATGGAAAAGACGACGAAACACTGTCCATAACACCCTGTGAAAAACTGAGTTTCGCCTTTAATTCATCCACCATATGTTTGAGATTGGTGGCAAGTTGCGCTAACTCATACCGAAAATGTCCGGACAATTCCGCATGAAGATCACCATTTGCAACTTTCATGGTATATCCTTCGAGAACAGATAGCGGTCCCAGCACCAACCGGCGCTGTGTATAATATAAGAGCACGACCAGAAGGAAAATAAGGATAAGACCAGCGACAAGAAGAATATTCCGCTGATGATGGGGGGTTTCGGATAATTCCGAGTTCTGCGCCGTTACACAGACTTTCCAATGAACGCCCGGAATGGTTTCGACCGCCATAAAGGACTCGTTTCCACCTTCATCATACGCCACAATACCCCGATCCAATGCCGAGGCATTTTGAACATAGTCGAGATCGGTTCCGCTTTGTAAAATCACATCACCTTTGCGAGCATGCGCAATAAACCGGCCTTTGGTGTCGAGGATAAAGGCATATCCGGTTCTGCCAACCGCCACGGAATCGACAAACTTGCGCGTAAAATTATCGAATCGGCTGAATACGGCAATACCGCCAGCCGGTTCTCCATTCAGATCGCGAACCGGAACTGCAACGACAAAAACGAGAGATGCACCCTGGCGTTGCACGGAATCACCGATATACAGCGTTTCTCCCTGCGCAATTGCCTGTACGAAGTCGCGTCCGGCCCATGATTCGCCTCCCAATTTTTGTTGCAAGGCATTTTGTCCAGAAACAACGTTCCCTTCCAGATCAAAGAGCGCGATGGCCCACAAATCTTTGTAGCCGGATAAAAATTCACTCATGACTTTATCTGCATCCTTCACAAAATATTCGGATAACAGAGCGCCTTGAAAACCGGACTGTGCTGAAAGCGATTGCGCTAATGCAATATTGTTATCAACATAGCTCTCCACAACGCGTGTGGTGGATACCGCAACGTCGGACAATGTTTGCTTTTCAAGATCAATCGCCATCGTATATGTTGATGTGCTGACATACCAAATAAGAAGTCCGACAAAAACGGCGATAATGCCTAGAGTTATTACGGCAAGCTGGATGCTAATACTACGAAACTTCATACGCCCTCCAGGCACAATATTGCGATATCCCCTCGACAACCAAGGATCCATTCTTATTTACGAAAATTACGAATATCACTCGTGAGTAGCTCATAATTAGTCGAAATTTACGTTTTTGTCATCTCATTCAATTCCAGCGCCAACATCCCCATGTATGTCAAGGGTTGACGACATCGCAGAGGGCTGGAAGAGAGAACGGAAATAAACAACAAGGATACGCCTTATGGATCAACGCCAGTTTATCGGGCGAAGACTGACCAATGTCTTTCAATCGTTTTTGCTTCTGATTGCTATGCTCGGCCTTATGGTATTGGTAGGATATATTTTGGCTGGACCGTCAGGAATCCGGTGGACGCTGTTCTTTGGCGCAATTCTTTTTTTTCTGGCACCACGGTTGTCAGCCAAACTGACTTTGCGCAGTTACCGGGCACGTGAACTCGGACACGGCGAGGCACCGGGATTATATACTATTGTTGACGATTTGGCTCGCAAGGCACATCTTTCGCCCTCGCCGCGTGTCGCCTATATCCCAACGGATATTGCCAATGCATTTTCCGTCGGATCAAAAGGCAATGCCTATATCGCGCTCAGTGACGGGCTGCTCCGCTCGCTTAATCATCGAGAATTGCGTGCTGTTTTGGCACATGAACTCAGTCATATTGTGCACAATGACATGGGAGTCATGGCTATGGCCGATATCATTAGCCGTGTCACTTCCATGGTCTCTCTCGTGGGGCAATTTCTCTTGTTGCTCAACCTTCCGCTTCTCGTCATGGGCGGAGCAACGATCCCTTGGCTGCTTATCCTCATTCTTATTCTCTCGCCAACGGTGGCCGGCCTTCTTCAACTCGCGTTGTCGCGTACACGCGAATTCGATGCAGATAACGAAGCTGCAGCCCTCACAGGCGATCCCAAAGCTTTGGCCTCAGCCCTGGAGAAAATGGAGATCAAACAAAAGAGCCTTTTCCAACATGTTTTTTTGCCGATGCGAAAAGACCCCACGCCTTCAATCTTACGCACACACCCCATCACCGAGGAACGCATCCGGCGATTACTCAGTTTAGAAAAACCTCGCGAATAGACAGGTCTCTGTCCTCTCCGTTACGCAGAGAGGACAGAACCCAAAGTTCTTTCGATGAGTGTTACGAGTTCTTCGAAAATAATGGGCTTGGCAATGTAAGCGTCCATACCTGCTTTCAACAAACGTTCCTTATCCCCTGCCATGGCATATGCTGTCAGGGCGATGATCGGGATTCGGGCGTGACGAGCATACGTCAGGTCGGTACGAATCATACGAGTCGTTACAATACCGTTTAGTCGAGGCATCTGGACATCCATGAGAATGATGTCGAAATTTCCATCTGACAGCTCGTCCAGTACCTCGACTCCATCACATACAGCGACAACTCTGTATCCGGCACGCTCTAAAAAACGACTCAACGCCAGGCGATTGGACGTGTCATCCTCTGCAAGAAGGATCGTTGCACGCATCCCCTTTGAAGGTGTCGGCATCACCGCCCCCTCGTCATCGATTAGAACTTCTGCCGAACCTTCTGAGACACGAAACGGGAGACTAAAACAACACTGCGTTCCAATCTGCGGTTGACTTGTCAGACACAATCCTCCCCCTAGCAAACCAATCAACCGTTTTACGATGGATAACCCCAACCCTGCTCCTTGATACCGTCGGGTATAGGATTTCTCGGTCTGCGTGAACGCATCGAAGATCGTATCGAGTTCTCCTTCACTCATACCTCGTCCCGTGTCGGTTATTGTAAAAAGAAGGCGACATCTCCGTGGCTTAGCATACAATAAGCGAGTGACAGTTACCTCAATACGTCCTTGTTCCGTAAACTTAACAGCATTTCCGACAAGGTTAAAAAGAACCTGAAGGACACGTCCCGAGTCCCCCCGAACTCGTTCCGGCACGTTCTCATCCACTGCTGTTAACAGCTCAACACCTTGTGCGAGAGTTTTCTGAGAGAAAATTTCCTTCACAGAGTTCATCAGGCTCATCAGATCAAACTCTTCCTCCACAATCTCAACACAACCCGATTCAACCCGTGATAACTCAAGAATATCACTTAATAATCGCGTAAGTCGTTTGCCAGCTCCTCGGGCTTCATCAAGATAGCGCCGCTGATCGTCATTAATTTTCGTGGTGCCAATCAGTTGCAACATTCCCATCACACCGTTGAGCGGTGTTCGAATTTCGTGGCTCATATTGGCCAGAAATTCAGATTTGGTTCGCGTTGCTTCTTCTGCCGCTTCTTTGGCTGCAATTAACTTCTGTTCATATTCCACTTTTTCCGTCACATCGTGGGCAATGCCTTCCACAGCCAGCAACCGTCCATTCTCCGACGGAACCGGGATAATCCTGTGTTCTGTATGGATAATTGTTGTATCCTTGCGAATCCAACGTAATGTCAGATATTGAACTTCGGTAAACGAAGTCTCCAATACTCGCGCCAGGCGCAATCGATCGTGCTTATGGACTATTCCGAAAACACGTCCTGGATCGGCATACAATTCTTCGGGCGTCCACCCCAAAAGAGATGCAATGGCAGGACTGACATATTCAAAATGCACCCACGGTGTCAGTGCCAACCGGTAAATGACCGCAGGAGAATATTCCACCAATCGCCGAAATCGAGCCTCACTTTGTCGCAATCGCTCATCTGCCTGTTTGCGCTGCGTAATATCGCGAACAAATCCTAAACAATATCGAGTTTCATCCTCGACAAAAAACATCGCTTGAATTTCCACAGGAAACGTACTGCCATTTTTTTTCCTGTGCATCCCTTCAACAAAAAAAGGCTTGTCGTCCGCCGTTTGCCCAGAAAGCTGTTCCCAATGCTCACGGGGCATGGCCACATCCAAATCAGAAACAGCGAGTTCCAGAAGCTCTTCGCGGGAATAGCCTAAGCTCAAACAGGCCATGCGGTTAACGTCACAAATGCGACCGTTGGCCTCAGCTAAAAAAATTGCATCGGAACAATTTTCAACAAAACGACGAAATCGTGTTTCGCTTCGAATCAACAAATCCTTTGTCCGTCGAAAATACATAAGCAAAAAAGTCAGCGCGACGATATATTCCAACATCGAGCCAACAAAATATCCCCAGGGAGCAAGCTCGTCTATCGGTTGCAAAAAAGGATAATTCATTTTGTGCAAACCCCAGGCGAAAAAAGCCCATCCTAAAATTGACTTTTCCAGGCCATGGAAATCCTTCCATCGTAAAAAGACAAACCCCACCAGGCAATACAGTCCTCCCAACAAGAAAAATGTTGGCAAGCTTATCCAGCGAAAATCAAGCGTGAGTGGTACCGCAATGCAAATCCAGACCGAACAAAATATTGAAAGCCAACCCCACACCTGAGGTAAAGGCCGGTGCGTAAAAAGACATGCACCTTGCAGCAAGAAAAAACCGCTCCATAAGGCCCCCCCCTGATTGGCTATCGAGAACCAAATCGAAGGGCCATACGAGATATTCAACAATAAAAATATAAAACGAAGACTATAGAGACCCCAAGCTAAAGACCATACGCGAAGCGCATGTTCTTTTTCAATAGCATATAAATAGAGGTAGACAACACAAAGGATACATGTCCCACTCAGTGTCGCAATAACAGAGGCCATCAAGCATTGCATACCGTGTTCTCCAACTGAGAAAAACAACACGTATAAATTATTCCAAATTTGTACTTCTTATTTCAGGCTATATTTTCTTTCTGCTCTAACAGGCAAATCCGGTCAATTGCCATCACCTTTTCGCAACAAAAATACAACGTTTTCCCGCGTTTCTTTGGAGAATATTCATTTCCGTTGCAAATAGGACGAGGTATGATATGATATATAAAAATCCTAATTGGTTAAAGGAGCATACGATGACAAAAACCGTTTTCAGCGTGTTTTTTCTCTTTCTGCTATTTGGGCTCATCCCATCGACAAGTTTTGCTAAAGGACAACAAAACCCATCTGCGACTGTTCGTCTGGAAAGTCAGTCTGTATCGATCGGTATCGGTTTTTCGTGGGGTCAAGGAACCATTACCTATAAAGGGCGATCCGTTCCCTTTAAAATTGATGGGTTGAAAGTTGTTGGAGCAGGATATTCCGGTATGAGTGCCGTGGGCGAGATATACAATCTCAAGCAATTAGCCGATTTCAACGGTACCTTCACGGGCTACGAAGCAGGTGGAGCATTTGGCGGCGGTGAAGCCGATCTTTCTCTCAAAAACCAAAACGGTGTCATCATGGTTCTACATGGAACCCAAAAGGGACTCAGTTTCAGTCTCGCAGGTTCCGGTATGAGCGTCGTTTTGCAAGCTGACTAACGAATGCTTTTCGGGGCAGGGTTCTCCTGCCCCAACACATCGCGCCTTCCATGCCATTCCAGCGTTGCCGGTGACACCAAAGAACACAGAGCGAAGAGGAAGGATTCAACCCTCCATAGCATGATTTTCATTGCGGTTATGGTGTTTATGGCACTTACGCGTCGATACGCCGCTTCAGGGCGCCACGCAACTCTTCAATATCATTAAGAAAAAGAGGGAAAAGCTTGTTCACGTTTTCTCTTCGACCTTCCCGCGCAGCGATTTCGAGAGAGGCTGCCGAGCCGCGGCAATTTTCGGCTCCCACCGTCGCACAGTTCCCTTTAAACGAATGGACAAGCAAAGCAAGTTCTTCAAGATCGCCAGTTTCAAGCAAAGTTCTAAATCGTTGCAACTTTCCCGGAATCAACTGCAGTAAATCATTGCAAATTTCATCGTACAGCTCAACGTCATCTCCAAAACGACGCAATGCTGCTATGGTATCGAGAATGGATGTTCCTTCTCCAATGTCATGGTCTTGGTTTCCATGTTTCTCTTCAGTTGTTTTTACACGGCCAAGTAAGCCGATAAGCTCCTGAAAAGAAAACGGTTTGGAGAGGTAACTATTCATCCCTGCGGCAATACATTTTTCGCGATAGCCGGTTAATGCATGAGCAGTCAAAGCTATAATTCGTACCTGTCGTGCCGCATCCCCCGATTCCCCAGCACGAATGCGACGAGTGGCCTCAAGCCCGTCCATAACAGGCATTTCCAAATCCATGAATACCAAGTCAAATGTCGCCTCTTTCAATGCCTCAATGGCCTCGCGTCCGTTTGGGACAGCAAGAACATGGTGGCCGAGCTTCCCGATCAGTGCGCGGGCGACTTTGACATTCTCTTCATTGTCTTCAACCAAAAGAATGGAAAGAGGATGTTCATGGGAGGTCGCATCATCAAAAACAGCCAAAGCACCGCTCTTAACCTGGTCGGCACGAGCACGTGGCAACTTTAAACGGAAAGAAAAAGTCGTTCCTTTTCCTATCTCGCTTTCTACGGTCAGTTTGCCTCCCATCATTTCCACAAGTTGCTTCGTAATGGCAAGGCCTAAGCCCGTGCCACCAAAACGTCGGGTTGTGGAACTATCCACCTGGCTGAATGCATCAAAAATGTGATCAATCTTGTCTTCAGGAATACCAATCCCCGTGTCGGTAATATGAAATCCCAACAGCGCGAATGAAGGTTCATCTTCAGCGGCATCAACGGTACATGCACCGTCTTCACAATATACTGTGACCGTGACCCCTCCCTTGTCAGTAAATTTGAGAGAATTCCCGACAAGGTTAATCAATATTTGTTGAATGCGAACAGGATCACCAATGAAGAACCGTTGAAATGAATCTTCCGTATTCAGATTCAAAAAAAGTCCTTTCCCTCTTGCCTGCTGTTCCATTGATGCCAACGTTGCGCGCAGAGTTTCAATGAGGTCGAATGGTACCGCCTCCAAAATATACTTTCCGGCCTCAACCTTGGAAATATCAAGAATATCGTTAATGACGGCGAGAAGATGGCGGCCGGCCTGACGAATGGTTTCAATACCGTCCTGTTGCTCTTCCGTTGGATCGAGAAGCAACACATATTCACTCATATTGATGATCGCATTCATGGGAGTGCGAATCTCGTGACTCATCTTGGCGAGAAACTCGCTTTTCGCCGAATTTGCGGCTTCTGCTTGATTCTTGGCTGCTACAAGTTCATCTTCGATGCGCTGCCGTTCTTCAATTTCCTGATTCAACTCGGCAGTCCGTTCCGTGACGCGAACCTCCAGAGTGTCGGCATAGTCGATCACTTGTTGATGCAACAAGGTATTATTAATTCCTGTAGAAATAACCGCCGCCATGGATTCAATAAATTCACTTTGCTTTAAAAAGTCGCGTCGCCGAACCGATCCTATACCGAGCACTCCAACGACATCGGTGCCAATGACAATGGGGATGGATGCATAGGAGGTTATCCCAGCTCTTTTACACTCGTCGTGAGTACACCGCTCGTCCGTGTGAATATCAAGAGAATAGACCGGCTTGCCTTTTTTTGCGGCAATTCCACAAAGGCACTCCCCGAACTCGCTCGGGAGAAGGCGCTTATCCGTGAATTCAATCTGGTTGGTATAGATATCATGCGCTTTCAACTCATTATCTCGTAACAAGAACAACACCACGAGGTCGGGGTTGATGGGGCCACGAACTCCTTCAATGGCGCTTTTTACGACAATGTCGAGTGAAAGATTGGCACTGATACGTCGGCTCAGCTCGTTGAGCGTGTCGAGTTCAAAAAGACGCAGTTCCAGATTTCTCTCTGCTTCTTTGCGGAACGTGATGTCTTTGTCGATTCCAAAATACCCGGTCAATTCGCCAGCGGCATCAAGAAGCGGTACCGCATTCGTTAACAGACAAATTGCTTCCCCTGTCACCTTACGATACCAATTTTCCCGATCGACAATAGGTTCTTTATTGTGCGCCGACCGATAGAATGCATCTCTCGCCAACTTGGCTTCGTCAGGAGTCATGAGGTCATAGGGTTTCTTACCAATAAGATCCGTTGGCGAAACACCGAGAATTTCTTGGATGGTATCAGAGACATATGCGTAACGCCCTTTGACATCGGTTTCCCATATCCAGTCACCCGAAGTAAGAATAACGTTACGAAAACGCCGCTCAGACTCGGCAAGACGCTCTTCGGTCTGCTTCCGGGTTGAAATATCTAGCATGACGCCCGTCATGCGCAGGGGCTGATTATTCTCATCAAATTTTGATAGCCTTCCAATACCAAGCACCCATTGCCAACGGCCATCCTTACGCCATACTCGATGCTCACACTCAAAAATAGACGTTTTTCCATCGAGATGGTCGGCCACTGCTCCAAGAACCAAGTCACGATCATCCGGGTGGAGACGAGTTTCCCAAGTTCTGTATGATTGCTCGATTTCATCAAGCTTGTATCCAATAATTTCAGCCCAGCGTTCGTTATAGACAACTTCACCGGTTCTGATATCCCAATCCCAAAAACCAAGCTTGCCACCTCGCATAGCCAATTGCAGACGTTCTTCATTGTCACGCAGAGCTTCTTCGGCTCGTCGACGGTCAGTCTCGTCTGAATAAATGGCCACGACTTCCTGTGTCGGCAGCCGAAAAACAAAATTATCTCGCCACCCCTGATGCCGATGATCCACATAAAATGACACGGGTAAATTCTCGGCAACGCCTGTTTTGTAGACACGCCGCAAGACATCAAGCAAACCGAACTCGACGACACCGGGAAACACACTGGTTATGGTTTGACCGATAACGTGCTCACGAGAAATGCGCTCGATACGTTCAGCAGCATCATTGAATTCCGTAATGAAAAAATCTTCACCGTCGTCAGCAGCCGTATAAATGACAAGACCGTCACTCATGTTCTTCAGTACATTAGACAAGCGTTCATTGCTCGCGCCAAGCTCTTCTTGAGTTTTACGCCGGCGCTCAATTTGAGCAGCTAGCGACGCATTGGCCTGACGTAATTCGACGGTTGCCTCGTCAATACGTTCTTGCAGATGAAGACGAGTTTGTGTTGCTTCGTTTTCAGCCAAACGTTTCTTTTCAAACGCACGTTGGGAACGGCGATAGATAAAAGCCAGAAGAAGGAACAAAATCAGGGAAAAAATGACTCCGGTCCCGGCCATGAGATTGGAAACCCATGCAGCGTCATCCAATCCGGCCGCAGAGTCAGCCTTCATTTTCTGCATTAATTGCTGCAATCCTTCAGTATACTGCTTTTTCTCCCGAACGTAGTCATCACTGGACAACAACGCCATGGCTTCATCAGGTTTGCCTTGCCGAACAAGCGCGATGGATTGCTTTTCCATGTTAACAATAAACGAGTTTGCACCGCAAACTCGATCAAGGGCAACGAGACTACTCGCGGAGAGGATAGGTCGTAAGGCGTTAAGAAGAAATTCGAGATTTTTCTCCGCATCCATATACAGGGTCTCATAACGCGGATCTCCTGTGGATGCGGCCAAACGGGCCGAAGCTGTCAATGAAGTATCAAGCTGGGCCATGGCCCCGGCTAGCTCTACGGCTACCACATGGGTTTTTTGTATATTGATAATATGCTTGCCAACAAACCAAGCAGAAATCCCTTGGAAGCACACCACCAAAAGAGCCCCGACAACAACAGTTATAAGGAGCTTGAGAGGAAAGCCATTATGCCGGCTTGGGGAGTTGGGAAAAATATTCATGGTAATCAATTTGTCAAAAAGGTCGAACCGTATCAAAAAATTTTCTATTATTGTGGCTGTTTTCCGCCTTCATAGCAATGACCATCGGATCATTTGTCACAGCCTCCCCCATGGTCACTCACAAGGCAACATAGTCCCATGCAGACGTAGAAACGCCTCCACGTCAGCCCGCTGTGGAATAGAAGGAACGGCACCCGTTTTGCCCACACATAATGCCGATGCCGCACAGCCTATTTGCAACGCCGATGTCGTACTCCTCCCATGACTCTTTTCCGCAAGAAAATACCCGACAAATGTATCTCCCGCCGCTGTCGTATCAACGGCCTGTACTGGAAAAGCAGGAACTTCAATCACCTCGCTACCCTCTGCAATCACTACACCTCGTTTCCCCAAGGTCAAGACAATCGTTGCATGCGGAAACCGTGCATGAAGGTCTTCCAGAATATTGTCCGAGTGTATACCACCTGACATACCTTGTGCCTCGGTTTCGTTAAGAATGAAACAATCAATACATTCTAATGGATATGACAAGACCTCTGGTGTCATTGGCGCGGGATTGAATACAATGGTCATCCCTTTAGCCGCGGCTTCTCGAATAATATAATCCGTAGCATTCACTTCGTTTTGTAGAAGAACAATATCATCCTTATCAAAATGCTTCAGAACGCTGGAAACTTCATCATGATGAATGGCATGATTCGCGCCGGGATACAAAAAAATGGAATTCTCTCCCTCGGCATCCACCTGAATAATCGCATGACCTGAAGGTATCGTATCAACTGCGACAAATCGGGAGTCAACGCCATGCTCTTTGAGTACAGCAAGAAGCTGCTCTCCGTCCGGACCAACTTTACCAGCATGAAAGACCGTTGCGTCAGCAGCGGCCAATGCGACGGATTGATTCAATCCCTTTCCTCCGGCAAACCGTTGGTAGTCGGTGCATGAGATAGTCTCTCCTGGCCGTACAAATCGAGTAAATGAATACACGTGATCAATATTGAGTGAACCGAAATTCAGAATAGCCACGAGCAAGACTCCTTAAAGAATGTACGCTTTGGGGGGAATGCCATGATGGAGGCAACCATATCAATATGCTCGGTCCAACCGGAGTTTACGGCTGGCTGACAAATAGGCTACACTCCGGCAGCACACGTATGTCACACGAAGGAGGAACAATGTGACGGCCTATGTTTTACGACGTCTTCTTCTCATGATACCGACACTCCTCGGCATCATGACCATCAATTTCTTTGTTGTCCAGATTGCACCAGGTGGTCCGGTTGAACAATATATCGCCCGCCTTCATCATGCAGGTGGCGGCGTCATGGAGCGTGTCACGGGCCAAGGTGGCGGTGAAACTCGTCCAATGGCCAGCACAACCGATTCCAATTCAAACTATCGCGGCTCGCAAGGACTCGATCCGGAAATTATCGGGCGTATCAAGAAAATGTACGGTTTCGATAAACCCATCTGGGAACGCTATGTGGATATGTTGAAACACTACGCCATGTTTGATTTCGGTGAAAGTTTTTTCCGCAACGAGCGAGTGCTTGATCTTATCATCTCCAAGCTTCCGGTTTCCTTTTCACTCGGATTCTGGAGTACGCTCATCATTTACGCCATATCTATTCCTCTCGGCATCAAAAAAGCCGTACGCCACGGCTCTCCTTTTGATGTTTGGACAAGTACGGCAATTGTCATCGGCAATGCCGTCCCGGTTTTCCTTTTTGCAATTTTACTTATCGTGTTGTTTGCCGGAGGCTCGTACTTCAATTGGTTTCCCTTACGAGGGCTTACGTCTTCCAACTTCGACCAACTGTCATTGCTTGGCAAAATCGGTGACTATTTTTGGCATCTCGCTCTGCCCGTCACCGCGATTGTCATTGGTGGCTTTGCAACGCTGTCGATGCTCACCAAAAACTCATTTCTTGAAGAAATTCACAAACAATACGTGGTAACAGCACGTGCCAAAGGGTTAGATGAAAAAGGCATTCTCTACGGACATGTTTTCCGCAACGCCATGCTCATCATTATCGCCGGTTTTCCCGCCGCTTTTATCAGTTTATTCTTTACAGGATCGCTTTTGATCGAAGTGATTTTTTCTTTGGACGGCCTTGGACTCCTTGGGTTCGAATCTACCGTCAGCCGGGACTATCCTGTCATGTTTGCAACACTCTATATTTTCACCATCATTGGCCTCTTCACGAAGTTGGCGAGTGATATAACCTATACCCTCGTCGACCCACGTATCGATTTCGAAGGGCGGTAAAACCATGCGGTTTTCACGAAAAAAAACGAAGATGAAGCCTCTCAAACAGAAGCAAGGCGCACCCCAAGGAATGAGTACACAAAGTGGAATGGCGAGGTCACAATAAAGGAAAACGGCCTGCAAGCTCCGTTAGACGGAAGCGGATCAATCCTCTGGTTTCTTTTCTTGACGCCGTATACCATGGGACTTCCCATCCCACTTTTCGATCAACTGGAAAAGTTTGTCGAAATCCAGAGGTTTGGCGATATAGTCATCCATACCGGCATCAAGAAAAATATCTTTATCGGTACTCATGGCGTATGCCGTTATCGCGATAATCGGTATGGACGCTTGCGCAGAATATTTTGGATCCGTCCGAATACGTTGTGTGGTATCGACGCCGTTCAAAACCGGCATTTGGATATCCATCAAAAGAAGATCATAGGTGGTGTTCTCTAAGTATTCCAAAGCCTCCAGCCCATTGGTGGCACTATCGACCCGGTGCCCCAAGCTGGAAAGCATCTCACGTAAAGCAATACGATTGACCTCATCGTCTTCACAGATCAACACGGAGAGTGACGCTGAGGACGAAGTAGAGCCTATCTCATCGGGCTCTGTCTGATCCGGTCGCCGAACTTCAAATGGAATAGTGACAAAGAGGCTTGTTCCAACATTGGGCTCGGACATAATGGCGATATTGCCTTTCATGGCTGTAACAAGACTTTTCACGATAGAGAGCCCCAAGCCTGCCCCCTGAAAACGACGAGTAAACGACGTGTCGGCCTGCGTAAACTTCTCGAACACAAAGTCCAGCATATCTTCAGAAATCCCGATACCAGTATCTGTGACTTCGAAAAGAACACGTGCCGTACCATTCCCTCCCCCCAACAAATTCCACATATTCAGAGAGATATTCCCTCTCTGGGTATATTTAACAGCATTCCCCACAATGTTCGTAAGGATCTGGCGTAGCCGGGCTTCATCCCCCCTGACCGTTTCAGGAATTGTACTGTCGATAATCAGATCGAACTTCACGGCATCCGGATCAATATTCATGAGGAAAAGCTCTCTCGTTTCTTGGGCCACAGCACGCAAGTCAACGTCCTCGTCAATAATATCGATTTTTCCAACCTCGATTTTTGACAAGTCGATAATATCAGAGAGCAAGCGTGTCAGTCGCCGGGAAGCATCAATGGCCACCTGAACATACCCTTCTTGCGTGGTGTCGAGTGCGGTCAGCTTGAGCAATTGTAGCATACCGAGAATACCGTTCATCGGAGTGCGCACTTCATGGCTCATATTTGCCAAAAAAACACTTTTCGCGAGACTCGCCTGCTTGGCATCTTCAATCGCTCTGATCCTGCTGGTCATATCCGTGCCTAAACAGGTCACGTCAAGAATGGTTCCATTGTGATCTCGAGAAAGTACATTGGACCATGAAATTTTTCGTGTTGTTCCGTCTCTAAGCAAGATTTCATTTTCATACGAAGAATACGGATCCCAATCTTTGCTTTGCATGGCTGTTTTAAATACCGACCGAATACGTGCTCGATCGTGTTCCGGAATGAAAATATCAAACCAATTTTTCCCGATAATGTCTTCTCTTCTCCATTTCGTCATTTCAAGTAAATGCGTATTGACAAAAAGAATAGATTCATCCGGAGCAATGGAAACACCCACTTCCGGAATGCGTTCTAATATACTGCGAAAACGCTGTTCAGATTCTTTCAAAGCACGAAGCGCTTTGCGCTCTTGAGTGACATCAACAAATATCACGGCGAATTGCATTGGTTGCGGGCAATAAGCACGTACTTCGAAATACTTATCGATATCCTGACTATATTCTTCAAAATGAATGGGTTGTCCAGTCAAAGCCACCTTGCCATAATGCTCAATCCAATAGGATTCGATTTCTGGCAAGGCCTCGCGAACCGTCTTGTTCAGAATGTCTTCACGACGTAAACCGGTCATGCGCTCGAATTCGGGGTTCATATCAAGAAAACGGTAATCAACCGGATTGCCTTCCTTGTCCACAATAATTTCGTGCAACGCCGCGCCAGCAATCATTTCCGTGAACAATTGCTTGTACCGACGTTCCCCCGCTTCCGCCGCAACACGAAGGCGATGGCTACGTTTTCTATAAAAATTAAATGCCAATACCACCAATCCGAGCACGAAAGCGGCCAGAATAACGACATGTTTTATTTGGAAACCATCCGTCATGGTATCGCCATGCCACTTCGTGTAGAGTTCTTTAAAGGTGGGTGTCTTCAGAAACTCAAGCAGTTGTGTATTGAGAAAGGCAAACAAGGCAGGCTCATCTTTTGCGACGGCAATGGCTCGCTTCACCTCCAAAAGCGGTTCCCCTACAGCCTTGATGCGCTTAACAAGCCCTGCATCGAAAGCGGCCCAAAGAAAGACACTTTTTGCAAAGATGACAGCGTCAACATGGCCGGAAAGTAAATGAATGAGTAAATCATTTTGATTTTCATACACGACAACATCGTACAATCCATGTTGTTTGGCCAGTGCTTCCCCGACATTCAGTTTCATGACACCGACACGGCAATGGGAGAGATCCTGCAACGAGGTAATATTCGTATTATTTTCGCGAACAAAGACTGAAATGCTTATCGTATCATATGGCACAGTAAACGCGGCAAAGTTGCTTCGCGACGCCGTAACTCCCATATTGGGAATCAGGTCGATGGTGTGGGCTTGCAGTGCCTGATCGGCGGCCTCCCAGGAGTCAAAAATTACATACTCTTTGGAAAGGCCGAGTCGACTGGATAAAATGTCGAAGAAATCAATGGCAAAACCGGAAAGCTCACCTTGATGAAGAGAATAGAACGGTTCAAACGAGCCTGGCACGCCGACCCGAAGGGTTTGGGACCGATCCCATTGGCCCCATGCACCAGTCCCTCCCTCTAACCAAAAGACAGGGAGTGCAACGAAAAATACAACCAACCATCTCCAATGCAACCCCATGAACGTGTCTCTCCACTCTATAAAAACTCTCTGCGTGAAAGACGTTCAGAAAGAATAGAAAAACATTTTCTATCTTTACAGTCTGCACCTTCAACGAATGCGAAAACGCTACGACGTCAGTCGTCGAAAATCAATATGACAATCTGTGAGCGCAACGTACCAATCTCGCAGAATAATTTCGTTTCCAACACACACCGAGAACAGTAATCCTCCCCTTGATGCCAGGTCCGAATACACTGGAAACACCTTCATAATGTCCTTTGTGTTGCGTTTATACGTGGTTTTATCATCAAATACTTGACACAATGGCGTCAATTCAAAACACAACGCAACGCGGACACTTTTACACGATAACACACTGATTTATAAAAAACACAGCACAGAATAGATTCTATAAAAGAAGAACCACCAGCGTTTCAATCAAAAACGCCATCTGAGACGGGTTACCCCGACAATGAGTGCTGTGTCTCCATATCGGTAAGGGAAAGTCGCATATCGACCACATCTTCATCGATATCTTTGATAATTTTGAAACCGAATTTCCGGGCCAACCCCTGCATTCCCTTGTTGTCAACCAGAGCCTGTCCCGTCACCGTAGCAATGCCACGATCCTTCAGAAAACGAATCATTTTATCCATAAGGATGGAGCCCAAACGCTGACCTTTTTGGTCCGAGCGAATAATGATCGCGAACTCAGCCCAGTTGATATCCGGTTTCAGCGAGGCACGAACGACGCCGAGAGTTTCGGGAGTCCCATCATCTCGCGTTGCCGATGCAATAAACGCCATTTCTCGTTCATAATCGATTTGAGTAAGTCTGGCCATTTCACGATGTGACAGTTCTCGTACAATCCCAAAAAAACGAAATCGGAGGTCTTCCGGTTCGAGATAGGTAAAAAAATCATAATGGGCTGGCTCATCTTCGGGCTTAATGGGGCGCAACAGTACCTGCTGACCATTGGAAAGTACGGCGCATTCTTCCAACTCGCGGGGATATGGGCGTATTGCCAGCCGATTCTGTGGCTCGACGTCAACGCGGGCAATTTTGATGCGTGCATTCAGCACCGTCACTCCCTGATGGTCGGCCAAAATGGGATTGATATCAACATCGGTCACTTGCGCTATATCGGAAATCAACTGCGAGACCATAATGACGGCGCGAGAAATGGAGTCCATATCCGCTTCAGGTTCATCTTGTCTGCCAGCAAGAAACAACGAGACACGAGTACGATAAATCAAATCTCGGGCCAGGGTCATATTGAGCGGCGGCAACGCCACAGCTTTGTCACGATTAATTGCGGCGGCCAGTCCTCCCTGGCCAAATATGACATACGGTCCAAAAATGGGGTCGACGGAAGCACGTATCAGTAATTCGCGTGCTGCGGGTTTACGTCCCATTTTTTGTACCAGAAAGCCGGTTATACCTGCATCTGGACGGAGCTTGGTGACACGAGAAATCATAGATCGAGCAATATCATCAACAGTTGCCGGGTCTTCAATATCCAAAGTAATACCCCCAACTTCAAAAGGCTGGGGAATGTCCGGAGAAACAATCTTCAACGCAACAGGCCCACCCAGGTCGACAGCAGCATCCCGAGCCTCATCCGGCGACTTGGCCAACCGCGTTTCAACAATGGGGATACCATAGGCACCAAGAACGATTTGTGCTTCATCCGCCGACAATTCATAACGATTTTCGTCCAAAGCGGCATCGATGACAGCTTTGGCCTTCTCTGTGTTGGGTAAAAAGTCGGTCGGCAGGGAGGATGGCATTTCCATGAGCAATTCTTGGTTACGCCGATGGTGCATCATGTACAGAAAAGCACCAACGGCTTTATCCGGCGTCTCATACGTGGGAATACCATGCTTCGCGAAAATTTCACGGGCTCCTTCGGCGATATCAAAACCAAGCCAGCAGGTGAGTCCTGTACGCTTTGTTTTTTTGAGGACTTTCGACACTGCTTCGGCGACATCTTCACCCGAAACGCCAGCAAACGGCACGTGCATAACAAGAACAGCGCTCACATCTTTGTCTTTGATAATAACCTTGAGCGCATCAACATACGTATCTCCCGATGCATTGAAGCTCATGTCAACAATGCCTTCTCGGCACCAGTTGGGACCAAGGAGACTACTTAAGGCCTTTTGTGTGTCTTCAGAAAAGTCAGCCAGATTGCCGCCTCCACCGAGCAAGGAATCGGCGGCCATAACCCCAATGCTTCCACCATTGGTCAAAATCGCCAATTTATCGCCCAAAAGAGGTTGAGCCCGAACAAGTGTTCGCGCGGCATCAAAGAGTGAATCAATCTCGAACACCCGCAAAATACCAGCACGACGAAATGCTTCGTCATACACTTCGTCCAGACTTTTCTCGCTTGAAGCGGCAATACAATCAGCACACCACAGCTTTCGTCCGGGCTTGATGACAAGGACAGGTTTGTTACGAGCGGCAGCACGAGACGCACTGATAAAGTCACGGGCATTGGAGACGGTATCGACATACAGCAAAATCGAGCGCACGTTGACATCGGCTGCCAGGTAATCCAGTAAATCCCCGTACTCGAGATCAATCCCTTCGCCGAGAGAAATAATATGCGAAAACCCTATCCCTGAGCTGCGAGCCCAATCGACAACAGCCGTAAACAACGAAGCCGACTGGGAAACAAACGCAATCTTTCCAGGCAATGCATCCGTGGCGCTCAAGCTCGCGTTGAGACCAACGCCAGGGACAATAAGCCCAAGGCCGCTCGGACCCAGTAAACGCATTTCATAATGTCTTGCCATGTCGAGCATCTTCTGATGAAGCGCCCATTTCTCTTTTTTGAGAAGCTTTTGCCATCCAGGAGGCAAGACCACGGCCGAGCGTACACCGCGTCGGCCAAGTCCACGGATATAGTCAGGAATCAAATTCGGCTCACTACAGATAATGCCAAGGTCGGGAGTCAACGGAAGAGTATCGACGTCTTTATACGATAGAATCCCCATAACCGAGTCTTGCCCTGGGCTGATCGGCATGACAGGACCAAGAAACTTGCCTCCAAGCAAATTTCGCATAACAATATTGCCGACACTGCCGGATTCATTGGACGCCCCGATAACGGTCACGGAGTTGGGCTTGAACATGGCGTCGAGACTACTCAAACTCATGACTGAACCTCCTGGCAGGCTTTCATTAAGTGTAGCCTTGAAAAGTTGATCGAGCAATCATAAAGAAACATTTGTACAGTCGTAGAAAACACATCGTATGTCACGTAGCAACATTTACACTTTTTTAGTACTGGACTCAGTGTGAATACATCACGTTCATCTTGTTCCTCTACGGTGCGACCAGCACTTCTCTCATTTCTCGTATGCATTGTCCTTCTGATAGCATACGCTTTTTCCATTCCACCGTTATATAATATCGTCGGCCGAGCAAGTATTGCTTGTAGCATGATACCATTGCTTGTGGCCGCATTTTCTTTCGGTCGTCGTGGTGGACTCATTCTCGGCGCTGTTCTTATTCCGATCAATCTTGTCCAATTTTTACGCATTGACGACCATTTTCTTCCACCATTGTTCGGATCCAATTTTGTTGCCGCCCACGTCGTCTTTCTCGTTACCGGCTTCATCACCGGAAGTCTTCGAGATCTGAAACGACGACTGGAAACGGAGCTGGCCGAGCGAAAACGCATCGAGGTGGAACGAGAACGATCGACAGAGTTGCTCGCTAACGCCTATGGCGAACTCGAAGCCATGTTCGACAATACATTGTTCGGCATTGCTCTGGTCAAAAATCTTATCATTTTGCGTGCCAACCGGCGGGCTCTCGAAATCATGGGATATGATCCCAACACAACCACAACACTGAACTGCATTGAACTTTTCGACAGTAAAAACGATTTTGAGACATTTGTCCAAAAAAGTCGAAACCAGATCCGTAAAACCGGCGTGTTTACTACAGAACGCCAGCTATGTCGAAAAGACGGCGAACATATCTGGGTACGACTCACCGCCAAACCACTCGTTTACAATACTCCCACCAAAGGAGCTATCTGGGCATTTGACAATATCGAGCCACAAAAACGTCTGGAAAAGCGTTTACGTAACGCCAAGCAAGAAGCCGAAACACTTGCCAATACGAAAACGCAATTCCTTGCGACCATGAGTCATGAAATCCGTACTCCGCTGAATGCCGTCATCGGCATGGCTGAAATGCTTGAGCAAACCCAGTTGGATGACGAACAGTCCACTTGTGTCAGCATATTGCAGGATGCTTCACGACTTTTGCTTGATGTCGTCAATGATATTCTCGACTTTTCTGCACTAGATGCTGGCAAAACGCTTCTCGCTTCGAAACCATTTGACCTGATGTCTACGGTCCTTCTTGCCATAAACCCACTGCGCTTCGAAGCCCAGAAAAAAGGCTTGCGTTTTACCTTGCACGCAGCCACCGACATTCCACAACAGGTTATCACCGACTCACACCGGGTACGCCAAATCCTCGTCAATCTTGTCGGCAACGCCATTAAATACACCGATACGGGCGAAGTGCACCTTCATATTACGGCCCGTTCAACCTCCTCAGACCACACGACGTTGGTCTTTGATGTCATTGATACGGGCATCGGCATTGATGAAAGCCAGATTGAAACCATTTTCAACAGTTTCCACCGAACCGACGCATCATTGAATCGTCGTCAAGGCGGGACGGGACTTGGTCTTGCTATTTCGCGTAAACTGGCACGGCTGCTTGGTGGTCATATTACAGTCTCATCTGCTCCCAACACGGGAAGTCACTTTCAGCTTTCCCTCCCGGTGGAAATTGCACACCAAGCCGTAGCAACACGTCACAATGTAGGTCCCAGCGTGCCACACCCAAAAAATTTGGACAAGTCGTTGCCGAAAGAGCCGTCTTTTCATATCCTTTTGGTTGAAGACAACGCATTCAACAGTAAGCTCGCAAGCATGCAACTCGAACGGCTTGGTCACACCCATCATCGTGTTCACAATGGACATGGAGCCCTCGTCGCATTGGCACACGATGACTACGACATCGTTCTCATGGATATCGAAATGCCGGAAATGAATGGTCTTGAAGCTACTCGTCGTATTCGACGTGGAGAGTCCAGCGTGCGCAATCCCCACATTCCCATTATTGCCATGACCGCACATGTTGTCGGCGATGCTGAGGCCGCTTGTCGTGCCGCAGGAATGAACGGATATGTCGTCAAACCCGTCTCTCTTTCCAATCTCAACGCGACATTACGCGAGTATATACACACGCGACAACCCAATATTTTGGTGTACGATCAAATTGAGACAACACCGTGTAATATCGATCAAAACGATCTCCATGTTCTTCTTGCAGAACTCGGCCTGACTTGCGATGAATTCATCCCTATTCTGCATGTTGCCGTAGCGGAAATCGATCGTTCGCTCGATGCGCTCGACCGTGCGGAAATGCAACAAAATATTGTCGAGTTTCGCCGTATCACTCATACACTCATCAGTACGTCCGCCTCAATAGGGGCACACTCGTTGAGCCGTCAGGCCCGCGTATTGCATGATGCTGTTCGGTTGAACCCAACTCGATCCCGTTCTTCGTTACTCAATCAACTCCAGTATGAGGTTGCCCGGTTACACCATCGATTCGACGGCTTATTGCGTGACGACACCACGAACGTAGCAGCGAAATGTCCCCTGGAACAAGGAGGATTGAATTAGCCATGCCCCGTATTCTTACCATCAATCCCGGCTCCACAAGCACCAAAGTCGGTTTGTTCGATGAACACACGGTCCTGTTCACACAAACCATTCAGCATGAGAAAAGCATGCTGCTCCGATTTGAGCGAGCGATGGATCAACTCAAGTTTCGTCAAGACGCTGTCGCCACGTGTCTTGCCGAACACAATGCCCCGTTGTCCAGCATTGATGCCATTGTCGGTCGCGGTGGTTTACTTCGACCAATTCCAGGTGGCGTGTATGCAATTACTCAAGATCTACTCGACGATTTAGCATGCGCCAAATATGGAGAACACCCTTCCAATCTCGGAGCGTTTCTTGCTCACCATCTCTCTGAACAAACCGGCAAACCCGCATTCATCGTTGACCCCGTCGTTACCGATGAAATGCGACTCCTCTCCCGGGTAACCGGCCTCGCCGGCTTGCAACGTCGTAGCGTCTTTCATGCACTCTCGCATCGGGCGGCGGCACGGCAAGCAGCAACCAGGCTCTCCATCACGTATGAAGAAGGCAAATTCGTTGTCGTCCATATGGGCGGCGGTGTTTCACTTGCTGCGCACGACCACGGACGCGTGGTTGACGTCGTCAATGCCCTGGACGGCGAAGGACCATTCTCACCGGAACGAACAGGTGCCTTGCCGTTGTTGCCTCTTCTTGATCGTCTTGAGGCAGGACAATTCACCATTCCAGAACTTCGCAAAATTGTTCTGACACAAGGGGGGCTCACCTCGCACCTCGGTACCAATGACCTGCGCGAAGTGGAACGTCGTATCGAGGCAGGCGATCAACACGCCCCAATAGTGTTCAAGGCACTGTGCCTCAACATCGCCAAATATGCAGCCAGCCTCCTCCCTTCGCTCTATGTCGATAATGTCGCGCAAGCAGATGCATTCGTATTAACCGGTGGCATGGCAGGCAGCATCAATCTCACCAATTGTCTCACCGACCTCCTTGCTCCCACGTCAACGGTTCTGGTTGTTCCCGACCTCGGCGAACTCCGCGCTATGGCGGAAGGCGGTTTTATGGCACTTCATGGCGATGTGGAAGTACAGCTTTATGCACATACCCCTCGGGTACATTGCGACGATTTTCTATAGTGCGAGCGCGTTGGAAGACGCGTCCTTTCCATATATTCCTATTTTGTTCAAAATGCGTACAAGCATCTCTATGTCGACCGGTTTGGAAAGATAAGCATTCATCCCGGTCTGAAGAAATTTTCGCTTATCTCCTGCCATAGCATACGCCGTCAAAGCAATAATAGGAATACTTTTGTTCTTTTCGCCTGCGGCTCCACGACGAATGGCTTTTGTCGTTTCAACTCCGTCAAGTATTGGCATCTGTATGTCCATCAGGACAAGATGAAACGACTCTTCCTGCAGTTTAGTCAAGACTTGCTGTCCGTCAGACACATGCTCTATATGATATCCATATTCTTCAAGAAGTTTTGCAACATACAAGGCTGAAGGTCTATCATCCTCAGCGAGCAGTATATGTATGTCCACGTGGCTCGGACGATCAATACTCGCAAAAAGCGGCTGTATCGCATCTTTGGTATGTTGAAAAGGAATGGTGAAATAGAAACTCGATCCAACACCCTTCTCTGTTTCAACGGCCATACTTCCCCCCATAAGCTCCACAAGACGTTGGCAAATGGCCAACCCCAAGCCTGCACCTTGGAAGCGTCTGGAAAAACTTTCTTCCTCTTGGCTAAAAGGCGTGAAGAGCTTTTTCAGCATAGCGTTATCCATTCCGATGCCAGTATCGGAGACAGAGAACAAGACGCGACATTCGTCATTTTTGGATGAGGGAAGATGGTAGGCTTGCACCTCAATAGACCCTGTATGCGTAAACTTTATTGCATTCCCAACAAGGTTACTCAAAATTTGCTGTAACCGGAGAGCATCCCCCATCATCCAGCAAGGAATATTGGGATCAATGTACATTCGCAGGGCCAAATCTTTTTCCTTCGCATTCGGGTCAAAAAGTTGTTCTATTGCATTCATCGTATCTTTAAAATCAAAGAGCTCCGAAGCAAGCGTCATTCTGCCTGCCTCAACCTTGGATAAATCAAGAATGTCTGAAAGCAATTGTGTCAATCGACCACTGGCCCGAAAGGCATACTCAATGTATTCTCTCTGGTCATCATTCAGCGAAGTTCGTTTCAGAAGCTGCAGCATGCCAACAATGCCATTAAGTGGAGTCCGTATCTCGTGGCTCATATTGGCAAGAAAAATTGTTTTCGCAGCATTGGCCTTCTCTGCTTCAAATTTCGCTTTATCGCGTGCAAGCGCATCCCGTTCCAACGCACTTGCCATGCTATCAAAAGCCTTTGATAATACTCCGATCTCACCGTGAGGGTCTTCCAGGTCGGATCGTACCGTCAAATCTCCCGCCCCCAGTCGTTGAGCGACCGAAACCAGTCGCAACAATCTGGTGTGTATTGCAAAATGCCCTATCACCCACACCAAAAGAAAGGACAACACAATGGCCACGCCTCCCCATTTCAAATATACCGTGGTGATAGCATCTGCTCTGGCAATAACCATTTGTTCCGGAATCGCAACAATGAGATTGAGATATGGCTGAGCATTCTCGTCGAAACGTAAACGACGAACGGCAATCACAAGTTGTGCGTTGTTTTTTGACTCCGCTGTAAAGATTCCACTCTGTGAAATTGCTACGACTTTCTTCCATACATTCTCAGGAATCTTTCCTCCTATTTTACGATCATCTTGGGGACAACGAAATAAGCGCATCCCTCTGTAATCAACCAAGGCGACAAATGACCCTGGAGGAAGATTCGAATTTTGAAACAATGTCGTGTACTTTTGGAGCTTTAACGTCGCAATAAGAATACCAATCATTTTAGCATTTTGATCAAAGACGGGCGATGCCACCGGAAGAATTTGAAGTCGACTGACTTTTCCCACGGAATACTCACCGATTGAAAAACTCTCTGTTCGCAAGACATCCATGATTTCCTTGCGCTGTGAAAGATCTTTCGGTTTTTTAAAAGGAAGCGCCGAAGCCACGGCAAAGCCGTTTGTGTTGATCAACGCGAAGTTGGCATAATTGGGATTCGCCCCAAGGTATTCTCTAAAAAGTATATTGCAGGCATGTTCATCGAAGGATTGGACGGCATGTGTTTGGGCTAAATTATCAAGAACTCTTTTAATACGGCGCAATTCCTGCTCTTCAGAGAAGGCATATGAATCTGCAAGACGCATTGTTGTTTGCTTTGCATGATTTATTTCGTGTGTTCGACGCTCTTTTCCTGAAGCTACAATAAGAGCAACCATAGGAAGGAGACTCAGCAAAACAGCGAGCAGCATATTCAGCTTAACTGACCACGGGAACCGCATTTCTTAACCCTCTGAGACCACACACAATTAATGGGCTTTCCCCTGCTTATCCCCACCGCAAAACAAGAGCCAGACAAAACATTTGATAACAAATTAGTGACATATTTCCCTGCGTTGCGCCACACCAAACATGAGAAAACATCTCGGTTCAATCTCATTTCGACTTTCTTTGATTTCTGTGTATGGTGTTAACCATGAAAAAGAGGAGAGGACCGCTTTCCCGAACTCAATAGCTTCCAAGGAGGAACGCATGACGTTGACTACGCCTTCCTGGACCGATCGTGATCTTCGCGGATATGGTCCAGAGCCACCAGATCCGCAATGGCCGGAGAATGCGCGTATGGCCATATCGATCGTCATCAATGCAGAGGCCGGAGCAGAATTGTCTCTTGCCCAGCATGATGAAGCCAATGAAAGTGTTTATGAGATCATTGAACCTGTACGCGATGTCCCCAACCCTTGCCTCTCCTCGCATTTCGATTATGGCCCTCGTGCGGGTTACTGGCGCATCGTTCGCCTTCTGGAGCGTTTCGGTATCTCCTGCACTGTCAGTATTTGCGGCCGCACCGTCGACCAAGCGCCATGGCTCGCACAAGACATGGCCGAACGCGGGTATGAGCTGGCCTGTCATAGCTATCGTTGGGAAGGTCACGCCAATATGTCGGAAGACCATGAGCGGGACATCATTGCTCGTTCCGTGAAGGCTATTGAAACGGCAACAGGCACTCGCCCTCTCGGCTGGCATACGAAAGGAGCCGCATCCCCCAACACTCGCCGACTGCTTGTTGAAGCCGGGTTTGAATATGACTCCGACGCCTATAACGACGATCTTCCCTTCCTACAAGATGTCGCAGGAAAGACGCATGCTGTCGTCCCCTACTCATTTATAACCAATGACATGCGTTTCATGCCCATCGGTAACTTCGTCCACGGCGAAGACTTTGCCCGTTGCACCATTGATGCGTTCGACTGGTTGCAACGCGAAGGAGGCCGCATGATGTCGATTGGCCTTCACCCGCGCCTCATTGGCCATCCCAGCCGGATTATCGGGTTGGAGCGATTCCTAGACCACGCTCACGCCAGAGGCAAGGTATGGTTCGCCCGCCGGATTGATATTGCTCGTCACTGGCGACAACGCGCACAATCCCTATAACAGGTTCACCAAACGAACAGGATGGTCCTCACTCAATCCTCTCCATGTTTGGGGACCGCCTCACACAGCATATGCTCTCCCCCTCTGAGCTTCTCCCAACACTCCTCCCCTCCCCGGCCACTGGAACCCTTTAGGCAACGCGTTGTACGTCTCCAGTTCGGCGGTCAGCATGTCGTGGAGTTTTTGCATTTGGGCGTGGTTTGCTTGTTTTCGTGATCCCCAGGCGAGGTTGGTCATTTGGCCGGGGTCGTCGGTGAGGTTGTACATCTCGTACTGAAGTTTTGTTCCTGTGTTGGTGAAGTAGACGGCATACATCCAGTCTTCGAAGCGGATGCTGCGGATTTTGGCCGGGATGGTTGCGAAGGCGTTGTGCATGCCGAGGTATTTGTTGAAGAAATATTCGAAATCTTCTGTGTAGAACATGATGTTGTCGCGAACGCTGGCGTTCGGGTCGCTTATGATGGGCACAAGCGACTTGCCGCAGATTCCCTTGCTCTTGAGGTCTTCGGGGGAGGCGGCACCGGTTATTTCGGCGACGGTGGGAACCAGGTCGATCAGGCTGGAGAAGGATGTTGTGGTTCGTCCTTCGGGGAAGAGTTTCGGATTGGAGATGATCATGGGAACATTGATGGTTTCCTGGTAACTGTTCACGCCCTTTTCTATCGATTGGTGGGACCAACCCTGTTCCCCGTGGTCTGCAAAACGAAAAATAAAGGTGTCTTCGGTGAGCCCCTTTTCGTCCAGCTTGTCCAGCACGGCGGCGATTTGTTTGTCCACGGCGGAATGAAGGTGCGCGTAGAAACGGCAGTATTCAGAGTGACTAACAAAACCTGAAAGAATGACACAGCAAGCAAGGGAACAAAGAGCGAAATACGTGTCAGCACTTCGCTCATAGCGAATGCGTAGTTTTCCAAAGCTCAACCAGGACAAAGCTTGCTCTACAACCCAGCGATGACGGCTAAGGCGTTCAAATTCAGTGGGCTTTATAAACACCTTCCACTGAAAGAAATAAGAGCCTTCAAGAAGATTCGTTAGGTTTTGTTAGTCGCTCTTACTCGAATCCAGACAACACCTTATACTCTACAGTATTATTATCAGCAGAAATAACCTGGATTCTTGTCTTTCGAAACGTAATCATAGTCGGCTCATTCTCTTCTAATGTGTATGTAAAATCTTGTTGGTATGCAGGTCTTGCCATATTATCAATGAACTCACGATAAAAAATTCGCAACGTTCCCTTGTCGATTCCTTGATAAATCAGTTCATATTTAAATCCGGAGCTGATGCCACTTACTATTTCTGTCTTTTTATATAGCGCGGGATTCTTAATTGAAAAAGTAAACGGAACGATCCCTGGAGAAACCCATAACTTGTCGAACCGACCATTGTTTGTTTCATCGAATAAACAAACAATACGATATGGGCCAACCAAATGGTCAATATATCTTTTTTCTCTTGTGCAATATGCCTCTTTTCTTCCTATCACAGAGGAAAATAAAATATCTCCAGGAGGGATATTAACTGTTCCAAGAGCTGCACCTTGCGATATCCCTTCCAGTAAGCTTGCACCTTGTCCACTATAGTACTCATATTGAGAAAAAATAATGTCCCCGACACTTGTTTTTGCCAAGGTATTATATTGGACATTCTGACCAACTCTATGTTGCAGCGGGTGAATTGCAACTTTAGGGGCACAACTGCAGGTAAACATAATCAAAAAAATAAAAAGAATTATTTTCATTAGGGCGTGTTTCTAAATAAAATCCTAGACATTGAGATTGGTTATAGCATTGTATCCAGATGAGTCGCCACAACATTTCAGACGATCTATGGCAGCGCTTCCAGCCTTTTCTTTGCCCACCTCGCCAAGAACGGCGAGGTAGACCACCCAAAGATGCCCGACTTATGTTCAACGGCATCGTGTGGGTTCTCCGTACCGGTGCCCCATGGCGTGATCTCCCAGAGGAATTTGGCCCCTGGCAAACTGTTTATAAACGGTTCAATGCTTTGGCCAAGTCTCATATTTGGCAAGAAATTCTTGCTACTTTTTCCCGAGAAGCGGATCTCGAAGTGATTCAT